>CAYXFJ010000280.1:0-3835 GCA_964464265.1 uncultured bacterium | reverse complement strand
CCTTCCAGAAAGAAATTACCCAGACTGCCGTACCGGAGAAGGACCTTCTTTGTCCTGCAAAGGAGAAGCCCTATATCGGCATCCCGGAAAAAACGGTATATGAAACCTTTGAAAAGGGTGAGGTCACGCTCCGGATCAAAAGCGAGGACAAATGCGTGCGGAGAAGGCCCCATTCTCCCGAGAATGTCCTGAACAGCCTCCCGGATCAGCTCTGCGCGGCCGAGTGCCAGTGCAGCCGCGATAAGACCGGCGATTTCCTGGTCTTTTGGATCCGTGTAATGACGCACCCATTCGAGGGGATCCATGCCGATTAAGGAGAGGCCATAGGAATGATAAAGCCTGTCCAGAATGTTTTTTAACGTTTGGTTCCGGGATGTCACGGCTCTCCAGCAGGAATCAGGGTTCCACCATCTCAGAGATCTTCACCCACTCGTATCCTTTTTCCCTCATGCCCCGGATGATCTCGGGAAGCTTCAAATGCGGGAAATCGTCATTGCGCTCTGTACCGAGATGCATGAGAACGATCATCCCGCTGGCGCCGTCCTTCTTCCCGTTGCCGTAATTGAGGATTTTACCGGAAATTTCTTCCGCTGTGTGATAGCCACGGGCGTCTTTATCCGCTATCCAGTCCATGGTATCCCCTGTATCTTCCCATGAAACACCGCCCGTCCAGCCAATATGCTTGAATCCTGCCTGAGCCGCCCATCGCCGGATTTCCTCATTCAATTCTCCGTACGGAGCCCTCCAGAAGTGGGTTATTTTCCGGCCGGAGACCATTTCGAACAGTTCAGTAGTTTTTTCCAGCTCCCTTTTCAATCTATCCGCAGTGATGGTCTCGAGCGTCCTCTGTTTCCGGTCCGTACCGTAGGACGTCAGATGAGGATGGCTCCATGTATGGTTGCCCACCTCATGGCCTTCTTCCATGATCCGTTTGACAGTCTCGGGAAATGAACGGATAAAAGCTCCTGTCAGAAAGAAGGTGCTCCTGACATTTTCCTGTTTTAGGAGGTCTAGGATCTCATCCGCCGCGTTATTTTCCGCCCCTCCGTCGAATGTGAGCGCAACCTGTTTCCTTGTGGCAGATCCCCTGCGGAAATCCCGGCTCAGATAGGTGAGTGACGGACTGGCATAGGTGAGAAGGATGGTCTGCAAAGTTGAAACCTGGCCTTTCTCCGAGATCGCCTTCACATCGATGCGGTTTTCGCCGCTGTGCAGCCGGATCTGTTCGAATGTAAAGCGTCCCGCTTTCGGAAGTGTCACCTGCTCGAGTTTCCCATTGATGGAGAGCGAGATGATGCGGTCCTCTTCCGCCTCCCCTACAATATCGATCTTATTTAACAGGACCATTCCTCCCTCTGTCGGCTCGAATATTTTCGGAGGCGCCACCCTGGATGTATCCGCTGCTTCGTCCTTCTCCATCCGTCCCATCTGCCGGATCACCGCCAGTTCTTTTCTGATGCTCCAGAAAAAATAGAGGCAACCGATCAGCGCCAGAGCAAGAATAGCTTCGACCCAGTGTTTGTGGGGAGGTGTGAAAAGATTTTTTACGAGCCGGCCTGTTCCTGTAACCAGAGCCTTAAATCCTTTCCAGAGGCCTCCAGCCAGGGCCCTGATCACAAAACGCATCATACAATGAAAACTGCAGAAACTCTTATGAAAAGCATGCACTGTGCAGTGATAGCACACTGTTTTTCCACAGAGGAAACAGTCCCCGGCAGCGACAACATCCGGATGGTTCACACAGTACTGCGTTTTTTCTTTCATGTTTCTTCCCTGCTCATCCTCATTTCACATGAATAAAAGTTAAGGGAAATGCCCGTCAATGTCAAGCGCCAATCAATGGCGTTTTTTTAAGATATCAATTTGGATTTGAGCATTTTTTGCTATATATTTTCAGGATAACTGACTTAATGTGCACGAAAGATGACTGGAGGAAAAAATGGCAAAAGTATTCGCTGATCTGAAGCCTGCCCTTCTGTGGAAACATTTTGAAGAGATATTGAAAATCCCACGGTGTTCAAAAAGTGAAAAAGCGATGGGTGATTATGTGATCGCTGTGGCAGAAAGAAACAGAGTTCTTGCAAAACGGGATAAAGCCGGTAATGTGGTCATCATGAAACCGGCATCTCAGGGGCATGAGAATGCCACAACCGTCGTTCTTCAGGGTCATCTGGACATGGTCTGCGAAAAGAACTCGGACGTGGTTCATGATTTCTCAAAAGATCCTATAAAGGCCAGAAAGGAGGGAGAATGGATCACGGCAACAGGTACGACGCTTGGAGCGGATAATGGTATAGGCATGGCCGCCGCTCTGGCTGTACTGGAGGACAAAACGCTCACGCATGGCCCTCTGGAACTCCTGTTCACTTCCGATGAGGAGACAGGCCTGAATGGTGCCAACAATCTGAAATCCGGTTTTCTTAAAGGAAAGATACTTCTGAATCTGGACAGTGAAGAGGAGGGTGCATTCTTTGTCGGATGCGCAGGGGGCGGAGATTCGGAAATCTCTCTTCCTGTTGAAAGAAAATCCTCGAAAAAGGGCAAGGTCTGGACGGTGAAGATCTCCGGAATGCGCGGAGGCCATTCGGGAATCGATATCCACACAGGAAGAGGCAACGCTGTACAGCTCCTCGCCCGGATGCTCTATAAAACGGATGTGCCTTTCGAGCTGATATCCATTGAAGGGGGAAACAAGCACAACGCCATTCCCAGAGAGGCTTTTGCTGAATTCACCCTCAGGCAGGAGGATACACAGGCTTTCAGAAAACTCCTGCAAAAACGGTTCAAGGATATACAGTTTGAATACAAGAGCGTTGAAAAGGACATTGCTTTCCGGATGGGACCGGGCGAATCTGCAATGAAGCCCATGACCCGGACCTCGCAGGAGGTTTTTCTCGGCCTGCTCGTGAGCCTCCCGCACGGAGTCATGGCCATGAGCCAGGAGATACAGGAACTCGTGGAGACGTCCAATAATCTGGCAATCATCCGCACAGCGGAGAGGAAGGCCACCCTGTACACCAGCACGCGAAGTTCCGTTCATTCCGCTCTGGAGGCGGTGAGGACCCGTATTGAAGCCGTGGCCAGGCTGGCGGGAGCCGGGGTCAAACATCTGGAAGGTTATCCTCCATGGACACCGAACCTCAAATCCCCGCTGCTTGAAACCATGAAAAGCGTTTATAAAAAACTCTACGGGAAAGATCCCAGGGTCCAGGCCATTCATGCCGGTCTGGAGTGTGGTATTATCGGCAAAAAATTTCCGGGAATGGACATGATCTCCTTTGGACCTGACTTAAGAAATCCTCATTCCCCTGACGAGAGGGTCCATGTCCGGTCCGTGGAAAAATTCTGGAATCTTCTGACAGCCACGCTGGAAACGCTGGCCTGACAGAGATCCCGAGGAGGATAAATATGGCCGTGCAGAAAAAACCGTTGAAAAGCCAGGAGAAGAAAAAGAAAGGGGAAGTTCCCCTTCTGGCAACGCTGTCGCACCTTTCCATACTTACCATATTCATCATAGGCCCTTTTTCCCTTCTGATCCCCCTCATCATCTGGCTTTCGGAAAGGAGCAAAGCGGAAGGTTCTGAGTTCGTGGAATATCATGCGAAGCAGGCCTTTTTCTATCAGCTTGCCGGTTATTTGATAGCGGTGGTACTCGCCATTGTGATCGGCATTCTTTCGTTCATCCTGATCGGACTGCTGCTTGTGCCTTTGCTGATCCTGTTCGGACTGGCCTTCGTTGCCTATGGAGTTTATGCCGGGATCAGGGTGGCGCAGGGAGAAGATTTTAAGTACATGTTCATCTCTGATTATGTGTCCGCGGGATGATCATGAAGCC
>CAYXFJ010000279.1:0-3848 GCA_964464265.1 uncultured bacterium | reverse complement strand
TGTCTCGCTCCCCTGATACCGAGCAGGGAGAATATCCCGCCCTGCCTGAAAAGGCCATTATCGTCGAGAACCATCTTCGCATCAGCAGCCATGGGGCCTTCGGGCGTGATGAGAAGAGGATTGATCTCAAGGACCTTGCAGTCAGCCTTCTGGAAGAGAGCATAGAGCCTGGAAATGATTTCCTGAACACGAATCCTCCAGGGTTCCATCTCAGGGATCCTTGAGGTTAGAAATCCGGTCAACTTTTCCGCTGTCTGAACGGGCAGGGAACTGCTGTTGTCCGCAATCTCCGTTCTCAGGATCACATCAGGCCTGCTTCTGGCAATTTCCTCGATGTCGACACCGCCCGATGCGCTGACCATGACCGTGATGTTGAAATTCACGGGATTCATGGTCACGCCGATATAGCAGGCGCCCAGGGACATCACTGCTTTCTCTGCCATCAGCATGTCCACTGTATATCCGCTGATTTTTCTTCCGAGCAGCCCCTGAGCGGACTTTTCAGCTTCTTTCAGGTTCAAGGCTTTGACGATGCCTCCGGCCTTTCCTCTTCCGCCTGTCAGCACCAGGGATTTCAGCATCACAGGAAAGGAAAGGTTGTTCAGCGCTTTCAGGTCTCCGGGCCGGCAGATGGTGCCGAACAGTTCGGGGACAGGTATCCCTTCCTGTTTGAAAAGGATCTTGGCTTCGTTTTCGTAAAGGCGCATGGTGCGACCAATGGTTTATATTATAATAATATTTATTCTGTCCGTGATGCCCGTCCGGAAAAGACCGTCCGGAAAAGGCCTGTCAGAAAAATCCGGCCGGAAGAGGCCCACCGGAAAAGACCGTCCGGAGAAAACCCGATGCAAACCAAGCGGTCAGCCTTTCATGAATTCCGGGCCGCAAGTTTTCTGCGGGTATACTCGAGAAGTCCTCCGGCTTTCACGATCCCGAGCACCTCAGGCGGCAGTTTCGGAAAGGAGAAGCTCTTGCCGCCGACGGTCACGGTTCCGCCCGGGGTGTCGATTTCCACAGATGAGCCCGTCCGGTATGCCTCTACAGCTCCGGGACATTCGATGAGCAGAAGCCCCTGATTGATGGAAGCCCTGTAGAAGATACGCGAAAAACTCTCTGCAATGACAGCCTGTATTCCCGCAGCCCTGAGTCCCAGTGCGGGCTGCTCCCGTGAGCTCCCGCATCCGAAGTTCTTCCCTGCCAGGATGATGTCACCCTTTTGCATGCCGGATGCGAATTCCGGATCGAGATCCTCCAGAAGATGAGGGAGTATTTCCTCATCTGTACTGCATGTATACGTGTATTTTCCCGGAAAGAGCATGTCCGTGTTGATGTTGTCTCCGTATTTCCAGACTTTCATGTCATCTCCATTTCGTGCGGGGTGCGCAGCAGACCGTCCTTGTCAGAACACGCGCAGGGAACCGGCGGGTTTATTTTCGAAAAGAGACGCGGCTGACCTCCGTCATGGTAGTGCATGCTTTAAACAGGCGGATATCCTCTGTTTTATCCGGAATGCACGCATCCGCTCACCGTGTTTTTTCCCTCCGGGGATCGGTGATCTTTCCATAGATGGCGGATACTGCCACTGTTTCCGGACTTGCCAGATAGATTTCCGCATCCTTCGTGCCCATGCGTCCCCTGAAGTTCCTGTTGGAAGTGCTGAGGCATACCTCCTGAGGAGCTAAAACTCCCTGGTGGGCTCCCAGGCATGGGCCGCAGCCCGGGGGAAGCAGCACACCACCGGCCCGGATCAGCGTATCGATAATTCCTTTTTGCAGGGCTTCCAGAAGAACGGACCTGGATGCAGGAAGAACGAGCAGCCTGCATCCGTCAGCCACTTTTTTACCTGCAAGTATTTGCGCAGCGGTCCTGAGATCGTCCAGCCGGCCGTTCGTGCATGTCCCGATGAAGAACTGATGCACAGGCTTGCCTTCTGCCTCCTCCACGGGTTTCACATTATCCACGCTGTGCGGACAGGCCACGACAGGGACAAGATCGTCGAGTGCGATCGTGCGCTCACCTGAATATTCCGCGTTTTTATCCGCCCATACAGGCTCGAGTTTCTCCTTTTCGATACCGGCACCGCGGAAAAAAGCAGCCGTTTTCCTGTCCACCGGAAAAACGGCGATCTTGGCCCCCATTTCTATACCCATATTGGCCACCGTGAAACGGCCGGACATGGAGAGACCTGCCGTATCGCCGTGATACTCCACCGCGAGATAATTGGCCCCGTCAGCCCCCATGTCCCCGATGATCCTGAGCGCCAGATCCTTGGCGGATACAGGGGCTTTCATCCTGCCTGAGAGGACGATGCGGATTGTCTGCGGCACCCTGAGCCAGGTCTCGCCCGTGAGGAACAGGGCAGCGGCTTCTGTCCTGTCTATGCCCGTGGAAAAGGCGCCCACTGCACCATATGAACAGGTGTGGGAGTCGCTTCCCAGAATCAGACTGCCCGGAAGGGCAAGGCCTTTCTCGAACATCAGCTGATGGCAGATGCCCTCTCCGATGTCGTAGAAATGGCGGATTCCGTATTTTTCCACGAACAGCCGGACGTTGCGGTGGCCTGCTGCGATCGCCTCAGCGCTCGCGGGTATCACATGATCCAGCACGATCACAGGAAGTTCCGGATCTGCGAGACCAAAGGCTTCCAGTTCCTTCCCGATTTTACCAATAATGGCAGAGGTATTGTCATGGGTCAGAAGATGGTCCGGCCGCACGGTCACGATCTCGCCATTTTCCACGCGCTTGTTTCCGGATTTTATGGCCAGCACCTTCTGGGCAAAGGTCATGCCCTGTGCGCTTTTTCCCATTTCTGCCTTTCTCCCGGCAGGTACCTGTGAGACCCCGCCGAATTCATTTTCCTTGAATTTTGGTCAATATCGCCCTGGGCCGCTCAAGCCATGTTGTGCAAGCGGTCATTCCAGACGTCCGCACCATCACGGGCCGAGCAGGCCGCCCCTCTGATAGATCTCCATCTGAACGGGAGCAAAAGGAGCAGTATTGAAGATCTCCCCGTTCTTCAGCCGAAGGATCACGCCCTTATCCAGATCCACCCTGATCTTTTCTCCTGAAGTGATCCCCGTTTCGAGGAGATCCGCTGTCAGTACCGGAAGGCCGGCATTGATCGCATTCCTCTCATAGATAGCGCCGAACGAACCTGCGATGATAAGCTGAATGCCCAGGCTCCTGAAGCAGTCCACTGCCTGCTGGCGCGAGGATCCTGCTCCGAAGTTGTTTCCTGTTATCACGATGTCTCCGGCACCCGCCCTGGCAGCGAAATCCTTCCAGCCTTCAAGACTGTCGAAGGTATACTGTCCCATCTCTCCGATCTTTGTGATGTGAAGGTACCGGTTGTGGAATATCATGTCAGTGTCTATATTGTGCCGGGGGATCACCCAGACCCGCCCCTCCAGCACCACAGGACGGCCCCCTGCATACGTGGATTTCGATTCCGGGATTTGCTGCTTTTCCGGACGGAGGGGCCGGCTCTTATCTATGCCCGTTTTTTTCTGCGCTCCGGAAGAACCGCCCTCATGCGGCGCGCTTTTCTTATTCAGCGGCAGCCCGGAATCCTGAGTCCGGGAAGGAGCCTCTT
Organism: uncultured bacterium; assembly: GCA_964464265.1. Lineage (GTDB taxonomy): Bacteria > Zhuqueibacterota > QNDG01 > QNDG01 > DSAB01 > CAYXFJ01. Next base: position 256 of record CAYXFJ010000279.1, on the reverse strand, counting down.
TCCGTACTGCGCTTTTTTTCTTCAGTGCCTGTCCGGAAAGTTCCTGTATTGACGGGGCCCGTTTTTTTGCTATACGCTCCGGCACTGTGATAAAACCTGCCACTGCGGATGCGGCGGCTGTGGCGGGGGAGGCAAGATACACATCGCCCCTGCCCTGCTTGCCCGGAAAGTTCCTGTTGCCTGTGCTCACCGTTACCTCGCCCGGACCGTTCTGTCCGATCTGTCCTGCAGCGCATCCGGCGCATCCGGGATTGCC
>CAYXFJ010000278.1:0-3865 GCA_964464265.1 uncultured bacterium | reverse complement strand
CTCCACCTGGCTCTCCTTGTTCAGGTTGTAATAGATTGTGGTCGCAGGATTGAACGGATTCGGGAAATTCTGTTCCAGAGTGAAACGATCAGGAACTTCCCCCCGTTTCTCAACTCCTGTTTCCTTCCACACCTCCCATTCCGCTTTCCTGTCCGGGAACCAGTTCAGATCCCCAGCCGGGAATCCGCCCTCAGCATGTGTGTATGCCTGAGAAGCAGTAGAATAATTAAAATTGTACTCGTCCAGCGCCGGTCCCACGCTGAGTGGATCCACATCCAGTGCAGCCCTTCCGTTCCGGTCCGAACGGATGTCCGGATTGCCTTCATCGCTCTCATTCGTAACATATCTGTATTCGGCATACGCCACGATCACATTCGGATCCGGTGCATCTGCAAACTGCGGATTCTCAATGATGTTGTTCTCAGAGACCATATTCGGATTGGCCGCGATGAAACTTTCTCCTCTCAGGTCATGCATTGAAAATAATTCCAGAGAATCTTTGCTCTGGATCCATGCAGTAAGCTCAGGAGTAAATCCCAGTACATTATGGGTTACCCTGTACCTCCTCTGATCCTCAGTGATCCCGGGTGCTTCAAGTGAATCAATGGGCAGCACACAGGACTCCGTTGAATCACCCATTTCACGACCTTCAAAACCGAAATCCACTATCACATTGTTCGTGAACGTGCAGTTGATCGCCCTGTGCAACCGAATATCCTCTGCGTTCTGATAAAAGGTGCAGTGATCCACTACTACATTCTTGATAATGCCCCCGCCGGATATGGTTTCCTGAGAATTGATATACCAGGTGCTGTTCTGCACGAAAATTGAATCCTGGATATTACTCCTTGTATCTATCATGCGCCCGTTGTTCGGATTCGCTGCACGGTAAGAATTCCTGAAAATACAATCGGTAATGTAAAGTTTCTGGTTCTCCGCATTCATACGAAAAAAACTCTGATCATCATAATCCAGGAAAAGACCTTCCAGAATGAACCGGCCTCCCTTTGCATCAGCCCTGAACATGTTCTGCTCAGCCAGATTACCCAGATTATTGATACCGGAAATATAAATCCCCTTGACTGTCGCATCTGCCACAGGATGGAAAGACCTGGACGCGTTTCCGGTCTCATCAACCGACGGAATGAGAATCGGCATGGGTCCATCACCCGCTGCAGCTTCAATTCTGAGGGGATTCCCTTTGATATTCTCAAGTGCACCGTTCAGAAGGTAATACCCGCCCCGCTCCAGCCTGTACACACGGTCCGGACTGGCTGGCAGCCCTGCTGCTGTGGTATCTCCCTCAATGGCCAGATTCAAGGTCTCATACCCCTGCGGTACATCTATATAATCCTGGGCCTGCAATTGTCCGCACACACCACATATGAGAAGAATGCTCAATGTACTAAAGCCTGATGTAACAAAATTCCGCCTCATTTTTTCATCCTCCAATTGACTGATGCTCTCTTTTCCATTGTCTCTCTTCCAATTCTAATCTCTTACTCACATCCTTTCACTGGTTATTGTGCCCTGCATTCAACTTCTATTTAAAAGTATTTCCTGCTCCGAAACCGGATATCCATCACTAAAACTCGGTCTGCACTGGACTCACATGATATGTCCGTGGCGCTGGATTTTGCTGAATCCATCCAGTTGCTTCAATCGTGAATCCTTGCTTTCGAAAATATCCTTTTACTCCCACTTAACTGCTTCCTTTTTCACCTCTTTTCCAATCAGAGTCGATTTCCTGGCATCCTGCACCCGGTTGTCGTCCAGAAGGATCCGGTTCGTTCTTTCACCCTCAATTTTCAAAAAAGGCCTGCCTTGAGGAATGGTCCGGGTTTCCTGTATCACTGCATCATCGACATTTTTTAAGAATAATACGGGAAGATCCTGCATGGATGCGTTCTGCATGACATCCAGATCTTCGATCACCACATTTTTCAGGTCCTGTCCCCAGATCGCATGTCTTGGGAACTTCTCCTCAGCAGCCTCATCCCGGATCGCGACATGACTGAGCCGAAGCCCCCGGATATAGCCGAACGTCATATGCGAGGATACACCTGAGAAGTCGTTGGGCGCCCTTTCCGTGAGGGTCCGGGTGCCCCTGGGTTTGGACCTTCGGGACAGATCGGGCCTGGACATTACCCGCATCCGGACATTGTCAAATACAAGATCTTCTGCCCATTGCTCCGCCCTTCCCTGGATCAGACAGTTGCCCCCGTAGGTAGTGATCAGAATATCACGGAACGTCAGATTCCGGATCTTCCCCAGAGGGGATTTTTCTGTTCTGGGTTCTATGTCCAGAAAAATAGGGTAATGATTGCCCGAGTTTGCATCATACCGCAGGGTCTCCATTGTGATATTGGAAAAAGTGAGATCCTCAAATACACCTCCATCCTTCATGTAAAAGCCAATACCGTATTTGGAACCGCGGATAACGATATTACTGAACACGCAGTGCTGTATCTTTTCATTGGAACCGGTCCCGCATTTGATCGCTGTATCATCGGTAATAAGAACACAGTTCGTGACCACTATATTTTCGACCGGTTGTTTCCCCCTGTTGGATTTGAGGCAAATGGCATCATCCCCTGTCTCGATGTAGCAGTTCGAGATGAAGACATTCCTGCTGGAACAGGGGTCAATACCATCCGTATTCGGGGCTTCCAGAGAATTGATCATCTTGATGCCATCGATATAGACCCATTCACATTCTGTCAGCGTGAATGCCCAGTTTGGAGAATTTAGCAGAGTGATCCCATCCACGCGGGCATCGGTGCAATTTTCAAACAAGATCTGACCGTTGGGACGCTGGTAGGGACGGTCCTTCCCTCGCCAGAAAATCTCACCCTGGCTGTCCACTATGCCGTTACCGGTCAGACGGAACTGCCTGGCATTTTTTGCGTAGATATGATAATTCAAAGGGTAGTCCTCGAGTTTCATGCTGCCCAGAAGGAAGGCGTTCCCTTTCAGTTCAAGTGTGACAAAATCCTTGAGTTGTATTGATCCGGTAAGATATCTGCCCGGTGGGATAAGGACCGTCCCGCCGCCGGCCATGGAACACGCATCAATCGCTTTCTGAATAGCTACCGTGGAATTTGTCTGCCCGTCTCCTATGGCTCCATAATCAAGAACATTGTAAATTACGGACGTCTGAGAGGCGGATAGAAACAGAGGCGTTAATAAAAAAATGATCCCCACTATGATGATTATCGAGGATATTTCCGGATGACGGGATTGGCGAGTTCTCATGAGCAGGTCTCCTTAGATAAAAAGGTTGTCTATCGCATTCAAGAATCATCAAATTTCAGTCAAACTCCCTAAAAAAAATCAACAGCAAAGGGATTATTTGTGTTGATAGAAAACAATATTTTTTATTTGAGTTGTGTTGCTCTAAAAGAGGGTATCCTACAAATGACATTCACACGATGAATTAATATAATTGTATTTTCAATAAAATGCCAACCATTTTTTTTAGTTTTAAATGTCCGTGCACGGATCGTTTCTGGAATGTTCGCTATATCGGATAGTGAGTAGATCACTCCCTCAGCTCGCGTATCTCTTTTAACAACAAGTACAGATAGAATCGGGCAGGAGGAGGGCTCGCGCCCTCCGTCTTCCCACACCACCTTACATACGGTTCCCCCTGCCGGGCCCGCAGGGAACTTCCACCTCCAACTGACCGCACCCTGCCGGGCGCACAAAAAAAGGCCGTGCACCAGGAAGAAAGCACGGCCTTTGAAAACGGTGTATCAATTTCTTTTAAGATTTCAAAATATATAATATCCCAGCTGCACGGTGATCATGGATATGGAACGCTCCTCGCCGAGAATGCCGGTGATATGTTCGTATATATTGGGGA
>CAYXFJ010000277.1:0-3883 GCA_964464265.1 uncultured bacterium | reverse complement strand
GTACCATACGCTATCACATCTCCTTACTGCAGCCCGCTTCAGAATCACATACTCAGGGTACATTTTGAATTCAGCATTTCTATATTCTAGGCAAAATTTTCCCTTTTAAGCGTTTCTCTTATACACAAGCCTGTAATTACCCTGGAAATATACAATTTTTATGCCACCCTGACCGGACAGGACAGATTCAGGATTTAATACTGCAAAAACTCTCCAATTCAGCATTGAATACTGATCTCCGGAATGGTGATTTCAAGGGGCGTAAGAATTGATTTTTCCGCTTGACATTTGATCAGGTTTGCTTTAGAATAGATAATCAAAGGATAAGGAGCGAACCTTGATCTGCACAGTCTATGTGAAGAGAACAGGCGATGATCCCGCTGCCCAGGTATGGTACAGAAGGCTCAGGGCAGAGGGATATGAACAGCTTACATCTGTCGGCATAGAACGCGTATTCCGTCTGGAAGGGATCTCCGGTGAACAGGCCATGCGTCTTGAACCTCTTTTTTGTCATCCGCTGGTCGAGCAGTTCTCGATGGCAACATCACTGGATATATCGCATGGTCCCATCTTAGAGGTGGGTTATCAGAGAGCGGTCACAGATCCGGAACTGCCTTCCATTCTCCACGGCGCCAGCGCTCTCGGGATCCATTCTCTGGAATGGGTAAGGATTTCGCACAGGTTCCAGTTCACCGGTGTCGATCTGTCCACAGCCAAAAGCATCGTGCTCCACTATCTTTACAATCCTCAGGTACAGGTTTTACTATCACCCGGTGAAAAATGGAAGACTTTAAAACCTCAGGGTCAATCCGGCCCCGTTAAATATCTGGATCTGGGCAAACTTGACGATAACGGTTTGAACAGCCTGAGTACCGAACGCCGGCTCTTCCTGGATACAGAACAGATGCGCGCGCTTCAAACGATATCCCGGAAAATGGGGCGTGCTCTCACGGATGCTGAAGTGGAGATGTTCGCTCAGACCTGGTCGGACCATTGTTTCCATACCACATGGAAGAGTCTGGGATTGCTCAAGACCCTCAAGCGAGCCACACAGGATATCTCTCATCCTCTCGTGATCTCCGTTTTCGAGGATAATGCGGGCTCCATGCGTTTCTATGACGGCTGGGCATTGACTGTCAAGGGAGAGACTCACAACTCTCCCTCTGCGGTCAGCCCGTACGGCGGCATCATGACAAAACACGGCGGTGTGATACGGGACACACTGGGATGCGGACAGGGCGCATGGCCGATCGGCGGGAGCACCATCATGGGACTCGGGGATCCGAATATGGAATGGCCGCTGGTCCCGGAGGGCGCCCTTCATCCGAGGCTGATTTTACTGGACGCGATCAGGGGGACTGCTGATTACACCAATCCCATGGGAATACCCATGATGTTCCCGGTATACAAATTCCATCCTGGCTACACAGGCAAATGCTTTGCGCTGGGGCATTCCATCGGGATCATTCCGGAAAAAAGAGCTCTCAAAGGTCATCCCGAGCCCGGCGACCTGGCTGTTCTCATCGGGGGTCTGACCGGGAGGGATGGACTGCATGGAGCCACTGTAAGCTCGAGTTCCATGACCAGCGAAACATCCACCGTGGATGCAGCCCATGTACAGATCGGGCATCCCATAGAAGAAAGAAAATTCATGGAAGCCATCCCTGTTCTCCGCGATCAGGACTGTCTCAGGGCGATCACGGACCTGGGTGCAGCGGGACTTTCCTCTGCAGCAGGTGAAATGGGTTCCGGAACAGGGGTCTGGATCAATCTGGCATGGGTAAGCCTGAAGACCGAAGGATTGTTCCCGTGGGAGATATGGATCTCTGAAAGTCAGGAACGGATGCTTTTATGCGTCCCGCCAGAAAAGTGGAAAGACGCTTCCCGCATACTCGAACGTTACGAGGTACACACCGCCGTTGTCGGCAAATTCACAGATACCGGAAGATGCCAGGTGGTTTACGATAAAGATCCGCAGATGGATCCCCTTCACCTGCTGCCCCAACCCTCTCTTTCAGGAAACGTGGTTGTGGACCTGGACTTCGATGACCTCCGTAAGGGCTGTCCCCTTCCCCGGACCCGGTTGAAAAAACCTGGCAGGAAACCGGTCCAGCCCGCTCTTCCTGTGCTTTCCAGCCGGGAAGACTGGATAAAATCCATCTCGAAAGTCTTAAGCCATCTGAACATCTGTGACCAGTCATCCGCAGGAACCCAGTTTGACAGCACAATTCAGGGAATCACAGCCTGCGGGCCGTATGGAGGGAAAAACCACAGGATGCCGAACGATGTCTGGATAGCGACACCTCTCAGAGGACATGTCCGTGCAGCCGCCGCATCCCTGGCGTTCAATCCCCTGTACGGGGATATAGATCCCGGCCGCATGGCAAAATGCATGATCCTCGAGGCTGTGAGCAGGCTCGTTGCATGCGGCGTGAGTCCGGCTGAGATCGTACTGTGTGACAATTTCTATACTCCCCGCATCACTCCTGAAACCGCTTTCCATCTCAAGAACATGGTCGAGGTCTGCTCCTCCGTTTCGAAACAGCTGGGAACCCCTTTTATCAGCGGGAAAGACAGCTCGAGCGGCACGTTTGTGGGTACCAACGGAAAGCGGATCGATATACCTCCCACACTGGCCGTCCTTGCCCTGGGCAGGGCTCCGGATGTAAGACGCCTGATACAGAAACCCTGGAAAGAGCCGGGAAACAGACTGATGCTCATAGGCCCTGTCTCTTCCGCCATGGGCGGCTCTATTTTTCTGTCCGCGCATGGGAATAGCGGCGGTGAAATTCCGGATCCTCAAGTGGAGCAAGTAAAGAAAATGTGGGAAAAACTGGCTCCTTTCCAGCAGAATGGAGACATACGGTCTGCTTCAGCCATAGGCGAAGGCGGACTGGTACGGAGGCTCTTTGAAATGTCCCTGGGAAGCGGACTGGGATGCCGTGTAGATCTCGCCTCTCTAAAGGCAAGAGTAAAGGGAGGACATGCGGAGATCGCCCTGTTCGGGGAAATGATCGGAGCCATACTGACGGAAGTGAAAGTCAGTGCGTATGACTCCATTCTGAAAACACTTGAAGGTACAGGTCTGGGAGAGATCACGGATACCGGAGATCTTTCCATAGATACAGGAGAAACGTCCCTCTCTCTAAGCACAGAGCAGCTTCTAGAATTGTGGGAAAAACCGTTCCAGGAGGTTGTCAGATGAAGCGTCCGAAAGTCAATATACTCTATGCACCGGGAGTCAACTGTCATCATGAAACAGCCGACGCCTTCAGGCTTGCAGGAGCTGATCCTGCTTTCTGTAATCTCACGGACGATTTGATCTCCGGCCGCAACAGGCTTTCCGACTGCGATATTCTGGCCATACCAGGGGGATTCTCATTCGGTGACCACGTGGCTGCAGGCCGTATCTTTGCCATGGATCTCACGTACAGACTGAAGGATCAGCTGCAAGAGGTCACGGGTAAGGGCATACCTGTGATCGGGATATGCAATGGTTTTCAGGTGCTCGTCAATACAGGCCTGCTTCCCGGAGGTCCCACTGCCGGGAACAAAGCCCTTCTGGACAGGAACTCCTCCGCTGTCTTAAAAAGCCGCTGGGTCTCCATATGGGTGAAGGAAAGCCCGTGCATCTGGACAGAGGGTCTCGCCGGCCAGTGCCTTGTAGTTCCCGTAGCGCACGGAGAAGGCAGATTAATGGCGCCCGATGATTTTGATGACCGGTACACCGTGTTCCGTTACGGGACACCTTCCGGGACACTGGAATACCCGGATAATCCCAATGCGTCCCCGGGCGGCAGAGCTGGTATTTGCGATCCTACCGGGCGTATTCTCGGCCTCATGCCCCATCCGGAAAGAGCCATATACCCGTGGCTTGGATCCG
>CAYXFJ010000276.1:811-3884 GCA_964464265.1 uncultured bacterium | reverse complement strand
CGGTACTGTCCGGATTACTCGAAAGTATTCCCGGAAATCGTGGGTCACCCATCATATTACATACAGGCTAAAGGGAAATACCAGCTGAGTCCCAGACTGGGACTTTCATTCCCCTTCTCGGACAGGGGTGTTTTAAGGCTTTCCTACGGGCATTTCTTCCAGGTCCCCAGTTACGAAAAGATGTTCCAGAATCCGGTGCTCCCGCATTACAATATGTACAGTATCGCGGAGAGCAGGATCGGAAACCCGAACCTCAAACCTGAGAGAACTGTGCAGTACGAGATCGGCCTTCAGCAGCAGCTGACGGGCGACCTTTCCCTCGAAACCTCCCTTTATTACAAGAACATACGGGATCTGCTGGGAATCGAGATCCTGACTCTGAGCAACGCAACGACGTTCTACCGTTATGTAAACAAGGAATTCGGATATTCCGCAGGACTGACCGTGGCTGTCAATCAGGGCCTCGCAGGAGGTTTGATCTCTTCCAGAATCGATTATACCTATATGATCGCGAAGGGCAGCGCCTCCAATGCCGAAATTCTGAGAGACATTTCCATTATTGCAGGCCCGGGAAAAGGGAGTTACAATCTGGCCGTACGCAAAATCAATTATCTGGATTGGGATCAGACGCATACCCTGAACGTCTCAGTCAACGTTCGTCCATCCGAGACATGGAATCTTGGCCTGATCGGACAGCTCGGTTCCGGCCTCCCGTATTCTCCGTCAACCCTTGATCCTTCCATAGAACTCCCGTCAGACGAGTGGGACCTTGCCGGAAGAAAACCCATACGCGTGGATCTCGATTTCAGGGCATCCAAAACATTCCAGCTGCTGGGCATACGCTGGATGGGTATTCTGAAAGTTTTCAATATCCTGAATTATCTCAATGAGAACAATGTCAATTCCATTACAGGCAGGGCTGGTCCGGATGCTTATTTGCCGGAAGTGGCGGCAAAGCGCTACAGCCGCCTGAAGAAGCTGGGTGAATTCACCATGGATGAGGCGGATTATAATCCGACGTGGTATTCACGTCCCCGTCTCATTCAATTTGGTTTACAAATGTCATTCTAACAGAATGGGTACGCCATGAAGCTTTTCAAACTCTCGAGTTACGGGAATGCCCTTCTCTTGGGTGTGCTGATCCTGGGTTTTACAGGGCAGGTGGCAGGCCAGGATTTTGACGCTTCCGAGCGGGCGTATAAGACCGATGTGAGCAAAAAGGGAACTGCGGCAGGCACCATGCTGGAAATCGGTGTGGGTGCCAGAGCCGAGGCCATGGGAGGGGCTTTTGCAGCAATTGCGGACGATCCTTCAGCCCTTTACTGGAATCCTGCGGGCATCACGGGGATGACCTCCATCTCTGCCCAGTTCACGCGTCTCAACTGGTTTATAGAGACCAAATTCCATGCGCTGGATCTGGTTTTCCCTATCCCCAGAAGCCAGTGGGCTCTGGGCCTTCACCTCGCCATGCTGGATTATGGAGAGAATCCGGTCAGGACCGTGGTGCGGCCGGAAGGAACCGGTGAGTACTACTCTGCGAGGGATTTTGTGGCCGGTCTTTACGTCGGTCTGGCGATCACGGACAGGATCTCCGCAGGACTGGGAGTGAAATATTTCAATGAACGGATATGGCACTGTGAGGGAAAAGCTGTCGCTTTTGATATTGCCATCCTTTATAAAACACGCCTGAAAGGGCTGCAGCTCGGAGGAGCCATAGCCAATTTCGGACCCGAGTTTTCCATGGACGGAAGAGATCTCACCCGGATCATGGACTCAGATGGCCGGCTCGATCAGTATTTCAACAACGATCAGGTCCCTGTGCAGTTAAAGACCGAAAGTTATTCCCTGCCTCTTCTTTTCCGTTTCGGAATGGGGTATAAGCTGGAATTTGACGCACGCAATACCCTGACAGTTACGACGGATCTGCTTCATCCCAGCCATAATACGGAAAGCATCAATCTGGGTGCGGAACTGAAGCTGCTCAATGGATTCTTCCTGAGGGCAGGATACCAGTCCCTGTTCGAAAGAGACGCGATCAACGGACTCTGCCTGGGCGCAGGACTGATGTATCACATTGTCGGCACATCATCGGTCTCCATTGATTATACCTGGTCGGACTGGACCCTGATGGAGTCTGTCAGCCGTTTCACTATCGGCATCAAGGCATTTTGAGCGAGGAGCATTTATGATAAAGGTCATGAAAAAGGCAGGAACCGCTGGTTTCGCTCTCTTTTTACTGCTGAACGCAGCTTCTTTCGCGCAGGAAGTGCAGAGAACTGACCGTTACGACCTGCATCCCATGCACTGGATACGGTTCAGAGCGCGCGGTGTGTTCGACCGAAATCTGGTCTACTGTCCGGTATGGAATATAGGCAATTTCGCGGATTCGGATCTCCGGCCGAATGAACGGCTGATCTGGCCCGGAAGCGAGGGGCTGGCATATGGAGAGTACTTCTGTTTCTATGTGGGGGCACTGGTCAAGGATATGACCCAGTACCGGGGCCAGGTCGTGCCGCCTCAGAACCAGTGGACAGGCGGTGATATTCCCGTTGTGACGGATTCCTATTTCAGGATCTACGGGCCGAGCGACAATGCCCAGCTCTCCACAGACCGCACCCATCAGCAGATGTGGATGCCCAGGCCGGGTTTTTACAACGACGGTCCGGGCGGATGGACCAGCGGTCTGGACGAGGATTTCAATCAGAACACCGAGCTGGATTTCGGAGAGGATCTCAATTTCAACGGGATCCTGGACCATCATCTCGATCCTCCGGAGAGCATCATCAAGAATATGGCCATGAGCACGGACAAACGGACCTGGCCGGAATACTGGCCTGCGGGATCGTTTATCGGTGACGACCGGCCTCCGGGGGCCAGAACGAAGGGCAAGCGGGATGGTCTATGGAACGGAGAATACGGAACCAAGACCATAGCCGATCAGGAAGCCTACTATATGATGGACGATCATGAGAACGACGCATGGAACGACTGGAAAGTGGAAAAGTACTGGCCCATGAAAAACGCGGACGGCACCCCGAACACCTTATCCTGGAAGGACGGCGGGATCTATGGG
>CAYXFJ010000276.1:0-664 GCA_964464265.1 uncultured bacterium | reverse complement strand
GGGGACGGGAATTACAATGCGGTTGACTATATCGTGGCGGAGTACGATTATACCGGTTCCGGAGGAAGAACCGATTTCGATATCATGTACCAGTGGCATAAATTCCCCGAGGACCTGGGCACCAAGAAAAAAGTAGGGGTTTTCGGTTTTGCATTTCTGGAGAGCCCGGGTATTGATTACAATTTCATCGATGACGACGCGGATTCCCTTATAGATGAATCCATGCACAACGGTATTGACGATGACGGTGACTGGCTGGGGTTCTCGGATACCGGTCTTGACCGGAAAGCGCCCGGGGATCCGGGTTATGAAAATTCTGATCAGGGTGAAGGAAACGGTATCTGGGATACGGAAGATGTGAATCTGAACGGTGCCCTGGACAAGGGAGAGGACATAAACCATAACGACAGGATGGATTATGAGCCGGTGAATGACGATGTGGGCACGGACGGTGTGGGACCCGGCGATTATGAGTATCTTGGAATTGACGATGACGGCACGGAATGCAACGGGATAATGGACCTCGGGGAACCTAATTTTGACATTACGGATATCGATGAAGCGGACCAGGCCGGTCTCAAGCATGTCTATGTCTATGAGGTGAACAACGATCTGCTCTCTGACAAAGCCTACTGGGAGAAATATCTCAGAAAAGAGGATCAGC
>CAYXFJ010000275.1:0-3886 GCA_964464265.1 uncultured bacterium | reverse complement strand
ATCCAGTCCATAGCAGTAATTCATAAATGCCCTGAAACTCGTGGTAGGCACTTTCTGTATCCGCTCTCTTTGCTCAGCCGTCAGGTAAATTCCAAGTTCATCAAGAACGGAAAAAATGATCCTTTTTTCAAGCAGAAACAGATCCTGCAGTTTGCCATCATACTGAGGGAGCTGAGGAACATTGATCTGTGAAATATCCACGGTTCCTGCAGATATCTGTATGGTCTGACCTGGCAGCACCATGAATGACCCTTTGACCATTTTTCTTGCTCCGAGCAATTTCCCGAGCTGAGTGGTTCTTGTTTCATTCATCAGTCCCGTCATGGTGAGGTTCAGCTCTTCGATGAGCTTTTGTAACCGAAGTCTCTCCACAACCCTGAGCTGTTCTACCTGGCCAAGGTCTGTGATCATCAATTCAGCGAGACCCTTCTGAAGCGGAGCCCACTGTGGATTCTCAGTCAGGTTATAGAAGTAGAAAACCGCAATGGAATTTTCAGGAATGGATGAAATCGAAAGGTATTGTTCGTTCTGGACAGCCTGCCGCATTTCATCGGCTATTTTATTCTTTACGAGCCAGTCCATCCTGGACCTCATAGGTTCACGGTAGGGATCATTATCCGGAAGGACTGCATAACTGCTGTAAGTCTTGATGCTGGGATCGATCTGCCCTATCTTTTCCTGAACCGCTCCAAGGTAGAACAGAGCCTTCCCATAACTCGGTGAACGCCGGTTCACGTATTGCAGAATCCGGTATGCACGATCATATCGCTGCATCTGCCAGTAAATAATCGCGATCTGCGTCACTGTCTTCGCGTCGTACCGGATATACCGTTTCCCGTCCTTTACATAGGGTTTGAGTTCTTTGAGGTAAATCTGCAAAGCTTTAGTATACTCTTTCTGATCCATATGTACCTGCGCAGTGCGGTAGGGGGACAATGCACACCCCCCGCACAGGACCAGAAGCAGGGTTCCTGCTGCATGCCGGAATCTCATGACACCTCCTGTGTCCCGTGGCTCTCCCCTAAGGCGATCGAAAATGGGTGAGTGAAGTGAGGGAGAGTTCTCGATTCGGTGTTCGTTCGAAGAGATTTTTATATTCTAATAAACCGCTTATTTACTTGCCAGCATTTTCAAACGATCGGAAGCCTGTGTGAATTTAGGCTCAATCTTCATGGCTTCCTTATAAGCTGCCATGGCTTTATCCCATTGTTTTTGATCTTCAAACTCAATCCCCTTGGAATACCACACAACAGCTTTCATATCCATTTGTTTTCCTGATTCCAGCCCTTTCAGTTCATCCCGGGTCGTAGCGATTTGAAGATCCTTCAGTATTTTTTCACTCAGCTTCTTGACCAGAGTAAGCACCTCTTTTGTTTTTCCGGTCATTTCACCTGCTTTGACGGTCAGGCCGGTTTCGACCTCCACGATACGCATATCGACGCGTATCTTTTCGTCCATGGTCACCATAAAGCCGCCAAACACGAGATGTGCGGCTCCCAGCATTTTCCCCACCTGAACGGAGTTCTGTTCGGATACCATGCCGCTTTGAGAGAGCTGCATTTCCTCAAGTATGGAACGCAGTTTCTGGCGTTCTACAACTTTCAGGGATGATATGGTGCTCAATTCTGTGATCATCATATCTGCAAGCCCCTTGGAGAGGGACTCATAGACGTCACGATGAAAGAAACTGTTGTTCTCAAAATCAAGAACAGCCAGTGTAGTTTCCGCTGCCGGTACAGACGCTGCAATTGTCAGAACGAAAAGCAGAACAGACAATGGGATGAAATATCGCATAAACAATCCTTTCATAAATTGTGACAACAATTTGAATCCATGTATTTTACGAATAGTAAAATAATAAAAATTATCCCATTGTCAAGTACTACTTGTACTTTTAGAAAGTAAAAAATTGCAATATTCGTGCCTGCTAAACAATTTAAATCGAAAAGTCTTTAAATATTTGTTTTTATTTATTATATGTTAATATCAGCTCTCTCTTTTCCACACTCGGTAACCTTATGTATTGGTTTATAATAGACCAGCAATATGCATGAAAACAGAACGGCATCCGGAATCGTAAACTATTTGGAAAAAAACAAGACCTGTATTACCTTATATTGCAGGTTGCCTGGATAATAAGCAGGAGTATCTTTGATATGAAAAAATGGTTGTGTGCGATTTTGATGGCGTTTGCGCTGCTGTTCTGTCAGAAAGGTCTTGCCCAATCCTGGTTCAACAGCGTGAGAAGGGATCAAAAGCAGGCTTTATATCAGAATCTCTTTATATATAAAACAATTTCCTTTCCGGACAGGGATACAGCGGATGTTGTCGTTTATACAAAGATAGCCAACGATCTTCTTCAATTCGTCTATCACGATTCCGTATTCATCAATGATTATGAGATCAGTGTGATGTTCAAGAACAGTGCCCGTGAAACTGCAGGTGGAAAAATCATCAGAAAACGGGTGATCGCTCATTCCTTCACGGAAACCAATTCGCGGACAGCCTTTTCCCGGGAGCAAATCCATTTTCGATTACCTGCGGGTGAGTACCGTCTGTTTATCGAACTTCTGGACACGGAGACCCGGACACCCATTGTGATCGAGGAGAAGATCACAATCCCTGAATTCAAAACCCAGTCACTTGCTGCATCGGGTTTTCTTTTCTTCCATATACCCGATACAAGCGGATTCAACCTTCGGGATTCCTATCCTGTCCTTCCGGCAGCCCGGGCTACGGCAGATTCGCATTTTACGGCAGTCACCCAGCTGCACCTTAAAAATGCCGCACCACTCGAGATGACATGCAGGCTTCTTGACCGTCAGGATAAAATACTTCAAACATCTACAATAAAAGCAATTCCTCAGACGTCCAGGCATCCTGTTTTGATTCCACTGGATCAGCAGCTGGCATTCGGGCAGTATACTCTGGATCTTGATATATCCGATGGTGAATTCCGGCTCAACGTGAAGGATATCTTTTTCGTGAAATGGGGAACACATACGACCTATCTCCCAAGTCTTGGAGAGACTATCCAGATCATGCAGTACATTATGGACAGGAACGAATGGGATGCACTCACCAAGATGCCGGGAGAGGAACAGGAGAAAACACTGGATGCATTCTGGAAGGAGCGCGATCCCAATCCGGATACGGTTGAAAATGAGCTGGAAGAGGAATATTTCCGCCGTGTCGCTTTCGTGAATCAGAATCTCTCGCCCTGGCAGGATACTTCAGAAGGATGGCGTACAGCCAGAGGAAGGATTTATATCCTTTACGGCCCTCCGACAGAAGTTGAACGTCCGACAACATCGACTGGAGAAACAAGTCGCTATGAGATATGGTATTACCGGGAGCTTCAAAAGAGATTCGTATTTTTCGATAAATTTGGAACAGAGGAATACAGGCTGATTTCGGAAGAGTGACGATCCATTGAACTTCGAAAAATAAAAAGCCCCTCTTTATTTTCACCAGAGGGGCACTATTTCCACAGAGACCGCCTGCAATCTATCCTACAATATCTTTCATGGCTTTGAGAATCTTGGTAAATTTGGCATCAACCAGCCTGTAATAGATCTGGGTACCTTCACGGCGATTGCTGAGATATCCTGCGTTTTTCAGGAATTTCAACTGTTGAGAGACATATGATTGTTTAGCCCCTAAAAATTGCTGAATTTCTCCCACGCGCCGCTCTCCGTCGTTCAATATACACAGTATCTTCAAGCGTGTCGTATTCGAAACAACCTTTAAAAAAGGGATAATTTTCTCGCATTCTCTAATGCTGCTTTTTACTTTCGGATCCATTTAAGACCTCCACGCTAAGAATGCAGAACAAACTAAAAGTACATACTAATATATGAAATCATTAATTTATTGTCAAGAAAAA
>CAYXFJ010000274.1:3632-3894 GCA_964464265.1 uncultured bacterium | reverse complement strand
CATCCAGTATTTCTGCCGGGTTCGAGGATATAAAAGCTCTCAATCGCAGTTTTTCCTGCCCGGCTATATTTCCAGTCAACTTGCCCCATGCAACATGAGGCACCTGTCTGGAAGCATTTTTAAGTAATATTGCCGGCACGATCTCACTTTTTCCCGAGCCGGCTGGCGGCCATGTGGAAGGGTAGGTGATATTGACATAGTATATCTTTCCGGGAGTTACTGCAAAATTAGTTGAAGGTATTCCCGGGACATACTGTTCATA
>CAYXFJ010000274.1:0-3556 GCA_964464265.1 uncultured bacterium | reverse complement strand
TGGGAAGCTAACTTGATATGCCCGTAGTGAAGAGGCAGAACAATTTCATTGAAAGAGGTAGTGGACGTGGGAGTCAATTGAAACTGTAATCTGACCACCTCTCCTGTCATGGAAAAGAGTCCATTCGCATTCACATGCACATAGTATGGATTTCCCATGGAGACCGTGAAGTTGGTGGAGGGCACGGAAGGTATGTACTGTATATAGCCCTGCTCGGATGCGTTCCAGTATGCAACACCGTTGCATCCCGGAATGATGGACATGAGCGTCTGAGCATTGCTCACTCCGGACAAACGAAGAGGTAATGCGATCTGGTTATAGGATGTGGTGGGAGTCTTGACCAGGCTATAATCAAATTCTCCGACTACAGAAGACCAGGCTGAATAGAGTTGTCCGGCGCTCTTTGCTTTGATCCTGTAAAATGTATTGGCAGCCGGATTATCGAGGGTCTGGGGATGGTCTACATACTGTGTGCCGGTCGGAACAACGATGGAATCCGTTTTCGAAACTGGAAAGGAAATGTCAGTGGATTTATAAATAATATATGATTCTATGGTCACCGGCTTGCCATCGAGATTGTACTGGACCGGAGTCCATGAAAGAGTAAGCTGGTTCTGTAACCTGCTGATCGAGAAAGTTTGAACAGCCCGCGGGCTTGCAGGCGGATTCAACCCGATATCTTTTGATTCGAAACGTACATTCTCCTCGAACCTTTTCTGGCCGGATTTATAAGCCATCAGACGGAGGTCGAAGAAGGTCTTGCTTTTTACATAAGGAGCCTGAAACTCAAGTGTTTTTTCAACATGATTTCCAGGAGTGATGTTTTCGGTAAAAGTTCCGTTCTGCACTGTATTATCCTGAATGATGACTTCCCATTTCACTTCAACAGTTTCGCCGGAGAGATCATCGTTGAAGATAGCTATCGTTCTTGTCACTGTCTGCGCTTCATTGAACGAGGGCGGAGCGGGAAAACGCTCGAATTCATAATAGGCTTTGTCAAAGACCGCGAGAGGATTCATAGAATTCTTCAGGAATGTGATCTCATCCTGCGATGGAATGAATCCTCCGTATTTTTCCGGAGAAAATCCTGGATCCGGATGCCAGGACCAGTCCAGACGGTAAGGCCTCACATCCGCAATATTCACTATACGCGCTGCCCTTACCTGGACACACTGTCTGCGCACACGCTCGGAACCTGTGATGTTTGGAGTATAATTATCGAATTCACTGTAACTGGAGGGTTTGGAGGCATGCATTTTATTTCGCATCTGGTAGATACTGACGGTAGGCCATCCAGTGGGAGCTCCGTAGATATAGTGCTTTGAATAAGTATCGGCCAGCCCGTTCAGGTCATTGTCTCCTTCATAGATCAGGGGCCTTGTATCGTCCACAGAAAGGACAGCTGAACCCCAGGAGAGAATTGCCTCGGCGGTGAATTTCTTCCACATCAGCATTTCATTCTCGGGGCTCCATATGACTATCGAAGGGTGATTGCGATATTTGTGAACGAGTTCCTTTAAGTAAGTCTTGCTGTTTTCAATATAGTCCGTGTTATTGGCTGGCGAGAGTTCGTGCTCAAACACAGCGGATTCATAGATGACCAGAATACCTTTTTCATCACAGACATTGATCATCCATTCCGGGGCAGGCTGTGAATGCATCCGGATGGTATTGAAGTTCAGACCGAGCATGGAATCAATGGAAGCGCTCCACAGTGAGGGATTCGGATAAAAATAGAGCATATAATTGTTCATCACATGTGCGGATACATTATCCCCGCGCAGATTGACGCGGGTACCGTTTAAATAGTAGTTTTTCCCGCTATGGGAGAACTCCCTGAATCCAAAGCGCACCGAAGATTCATCCTTTTTCTGGCCGCTCTGTAAAAGTTCGGATACCCAATGGTAGAGACTGGGACTGCCCGGTCTCCAGAGTTTCGGATTGGTCCAGGATTTTTCAAATGTACAGGTCTTTGAGCTCCTGGCATTCACAGTGATGTCCTGATTGTTCAGAGTAAGTACTGTAGACCCTCCCTCTTTGACCCGCCCGCTCAGCGTGACTGTACGCTGGGTGCTTTCTGTGTTCTTTACAGTCACCAGGCACCTGATCTTCTGATCACTCACTGAAGTCTTTACGTAGATATTCTCTATGAAAACAGGCTCTCTTGCGATAAGATAAACATGATCCACGACACCCACATGCCAGTACTGTCCATACCAGCCTATCGGCCAGAGGGATCTTTCATTCGCATCCACCAGAGAGTTCCAGTAGCGGATATTGATCCTCAATGTAGCACTGGATGGGACCGTTACATGGGATGTGATATCCACTTCAAACGGCACATCGCCTCCCCCGTGTGAACCGATGGAGTGTCCGTTGATAAAGAGATCGACAAGGTAGTTGACTGCTTCGAAATGGATAAATATTTTTTTGCCGGCCATGGATGAAGGGATCTGGAAAGTGTGTTCATAATAGCCTTCCGGTTTGTGTTCGACGAAAAGCCAGGGGCCGGTCTCAGCATTTTCGAGATAATAGCGCTGCCTTTCCCTTTTCCATACATACCAGCCCGGTACCTGAATGGGCTTGGCCTGCATCCCATAGGGAGTGAAGGACCATGTACCATCCAGGGAGACCACGATGGCTTCGGGATTCGATTCCTGAAAATCGAGTTGTGCCGGACTTCCAGCGTGAAGGGCTCGAGGAAAAAGGCCTGGACCTGTCGGCAGAACCAGGATAATGATCAAAAGGGAGAAAATGGATTTTTTGAATATCATGTTAAGAACACACCTTATATTAATGTATTTTAATAAATTAAAATTCTCCTGACAATGCTTGTTTTTTGGGGTGGACGGAACCCTTTCCACTGACCATTATCCGGTCAATAGAAGAGCATTTATATCGTTGCTGAAGATCAGTAACATAATGTTATAAAAGATCTTAACCTCTTATCACTATTTATACAGAAATAAGAATGCAATTTTCCGGCCAATCCAGGAGGAGAAACGGTCATTTCACACAATATGTCTGACCGGTATTCAGGCTCGATGTGAGGATTATCACGCTACTGTTTATGATTTTGGAGATACCCCGTTGGATTCACGCTGTTTCCTTAAAATGTCCGGTAAAACCCTGTACAATAGAATAAGGGTCAGCAGAACAGTACCGGCCAGATTGAGAATGCCCTCTCCAAAATTCCAGCAAAGAAAATAAAGACAGCTTATACCCGTCATGAAGACAGCTTGCGTTCCTTCCATTCGCTGGAGCAGGTTACCTGAAAAAGCCAGAAGCACGGGAAATCCTATCCCTACCATCCTGTTGATATCTGCCGCAAGGAAAATTTGCAGCATTGCCAGGAGGGGTAATACGGCGAGCATTTTCAAACGGTTTGATGAAAGGTACCAGCCGGCCAGCGCAAGAATCCAGACGGGTCCGAATGTATAGCTGATCTCCCGCATTGCTCCGCGGAAGCCACCCCAGTAATTTGTCACGTGGCGAAAGACTTCCATGCTGTAAAATGAGCTGTAAGCAGAAAAGTCAGAATCTCCGCCAAACAGTA
>CAYXFJ010000273.1:3166-3897 GCA_964464265.1 uncultured bacterium | reverse complement strand
GGCGATGGCGGTTCCCGTATCCCCGCTGGTCGCTGTGAGTATGACCAGTTTCCGGTTTCTTCCTTTCAGAATGACACCGAAGAGGCGGGCCATAAGCCGGGCGGCAAAATCCTTGAAGGAAGCTGTAGGGCCCCGGTCCAGACGCATGATAAATGTTTTCTCTTCTATGGGTTCGAGCGGTACATCGAAATCATAGGCATCCCTGCACAAAGCGAGAAGTTCGGAGTCTGACATCAGGTCATATACGTAGGGTTTTAGGACAACGGCGGCGGTTTCTGGATATGTCAGTTCCCTTATGTCACCGATCTCTTTTAAGGAAAGCCGGGGTATGGTAAGGGGCATGTACAATCCCCTGTCCGGAGCCTGGCCGGTCAGCAAGGCTTCCGACAGACTGACCTTCTCGGCCTGCCGGTTGGTGCTGTAGTAGAGTATCTTTTTTTCTCCGGCGGTAATCAATAGTTACTCATTTCAGATGAAATAATGCGACAACCTGACCAGATCGGCGAAAACACCGGCGGCTGTGACTTCTTTTCCGGCTCCCGGGCCTTTAATGACGAGAGGCCTTTCATTGTACCGCTGGGTGGTGAACACGATCATGTTATCGCTTCCGGACAGTGAAGAAAACGGATGACCTCGGTCGACCGCTTCGAGTGAAATCCGGGCGCCTGCTTTTTCGATGTGGGCCATATAGACGAGCCGCTTGCCCTGTTTTTCTGCTTTTCTGCGGCGGG
>CAYXFJ010000273.1:0-3051 GCA_964464265.1 uncultured bacterium | reverse complement strand
ATCCTGACATCTCTCTCTTCTATGTGCCATCCTGCCTCCCTCGCCAGGATCAACACTTTTCGCACGATGTCCTGCCCGCTCAGATCTTCTCTTGGATCGGGTTCGGATAGGCCATTTAACTGAGCCTCGCGCACGGCAAGACTGAAAGGCTTCGTTTCCGAGAGCGTATTGAAGATATAGCTCATCGTACCGGACAGAACCGCTTCGATTTTTTGTATTTGGTCCCCGCTGGCCAGAAGATCGTTCAATGTGCTGATCACGGGCAGTCCGGCACCGACCGTGGTTTCATAGAGAAAACGGACTTTGTGTTTGGCAGCAAGTTCTCTTAGGCGTTGATACCGGGAAAATGGACCCGCATTGGCGATCTTACTGGGGGTTACAATTGAGATATTCGAACAAATAACATGTTCGTATTCTTCGACGATCCGCCCGCTTCCCGTGCAGTCGACAAAAACAGAATTCGGAAGATTCATCCGGGTCATCCGATCGATAAACACATCTATGTCACACGAGATCCCATTCTTTTCCAATACCGCCTGCCAGTTATTGAGTTCAATATTCTCATCAAAATGCATGAAATCCGCGTTGCCGATTGCCACGATCCTGACGTCCAGCGCGAGCTCGCGATTCAGGTAGGTCCGGTTTTCGTGAATCTGTCTGAGCAAGGTGGATCCGATCTGTCCCGTACCTAAGAGAAAAAGATGCATGGATTTTTGATCGGAAAGAAAGAATGCCTCGTGGAGAGCATTCAGGGCCTTGGATTCATCCTCACGGTTGATGACGATGGAGATGTTGAGCTCGGATGATCCCTGCGCGATAGCAACCACATTGATACCATTCCGGCCGAGGGCTTCGAAACAGCGTCCGGCAATGCCCGGCGTTTTTTTCATATTCTGGCCCACGATCGCAATAATGGAAAGATGCTCTTCGATAACAACACGGTCGATATGATGGGCGTGAATCTCAAGGGAGAATTCTTCCTCGATGCTCTTCTTCGCTTCTCCTACGCTTTTCGGATCCACGGCCATGCAGATCGAATGCTCCGAACTAGCCTGAGAGATCAGGATAACGCTGATGTTTTTCCTTGCCAGAGCTCCGAACAGTCTGTGGGAAATCCCGGCCACACCGATCATCCCGCCCCCCTGGATTCTGAGCAAGGATATAGAATCTATGGAGGATATACCCTTGACCGGTCTGTCCGATCCAGACCGGGGTACCACAAGAGTGCCTGAACGGTCCGGATGAAAGGTGTTTCGTATTCGGATCGGGATCTTTTTCTCGGATGCGGGGATCATAGTGGTCGGATGGATCACCTTTGCTCCGAAGTGGCAGAGCTCCATCGCCTCTTCATAGGTTATCTGCTCGATGGGAAACGCTTTTTTTACTTTTCGTGGATCCGCTGTCATGACGCCGTCCACATCGGTCCAGATCTCGATTTCATCCGCGCTCAGTGAGGATCCAAAGAGGGATGCTGTATAATCCGATCCGCCCCTGCCTAGCGTGGTGGTCTCATGCTCGTCTGTGGAACCAATAAAACCCGTGATGATCTGAAGGATTTCATGTGTCTTGAAATATTGTTTGATGTTTTTTGAGGTGACAGATAGATCAACACGCGCGTTGTTAAACTGGTGGTCCGTTTTCACGAGAGGTCTGGCGTCCAGAAACTCAGCAGGAATTCCGCTGAGATTCAGCGCATCCGTGAGAATCCGGCAGGAAAGAATTTCACCGTAGCTCATAACCAGATCCAGGGTTTTGGGAGTGCATTCCTTGACCAGATGGATGCCATGCAAAAGATCCTTCAACCCCTCGAGATACTCCTGTATGCGGTTCAGGCTCTCTTCAAAACCATTCTTTCCTATCAGCGTTTTGATGGCCTGCAGATGACGTTTTTTAAAGGCGCTGTACAGCTCGGTGTATGTCCCGTCATTGCGGGCGCTGCGATGCGCCATGTCGATCAGTGAATCCGTAACGCCTTCAAACGCTGAGAAAACAATCCCGAACAGAGTATCTTCGGATAAGCCGTCCCGGATGATGGCGATAACCTGTTTTATGCGACCAGGAGTTCCAATGGAGCTTCCACCGAATTTCCAGATTTTTTTCATCAAATACCTGCCTGGTTTTATTACCTGAATATAGTTTGTGTGCGCATGCTATACAAGCGAAAAATGATCTTTTAGTTTGAGGATGGAAGTTTACTATTGAGGGATGAATTGCTGTTCTAAGAGAAAAGTCACTATCTTTCTTGACTTTGTGGTAACTTTTTAAAATATTTATACTATATTATACTCGATTGCCATTCATGCTATTATATTTAATAGAGAGGGCCTATATCAATTGGATGCTGGAAAAAAGAATTCACACGGTATTTTGCGCTTTGATAGGAGGAATATCCTGCTCAAGGGATTATCTTCTTTCACTGTGCACTCTCTTCTGTTTTTAATGCCTGTTTTCGCTCAGAACAGGGAGATCCGCATCACAGGAACTGACCATCCTCCAAAGATCGACGGGAATCTGGATGACCCGTTATGGCAGATATGCGAGAAATACGGTGATTTCATTCAATTCGATCCATTTAACGGCGAGCCTTCAACGGAGAATACAACTGTAATGCTGGCATTTGATGAAGACAACCTGTATATCGCATTTCAATGCGATGACAGCGAACCTCAAAAAATTGCCGCTTTTTTGACACCGAGAGAACAATTTGATACCGGCATGGATTCAGATGATGACGACGACGAATCGGAGGGAGGGAGCTCCAATGACTGTGCCACACTCATACTGGATACTTTCAGGGACCGCCGGACCTCTTATTCATTCACGGTAAATCCCAGGGGCGTGCAAATGGACGTACCCGGGGATTATCTGTGGCAGTCCGGAGCCAGGATCACAGCGGACGGATGGCAGGCTGAAATGAGGATCCCCTTTAAATCCATAAGGTTCTCGAAAGAAAAATCACAGCTGTGGGGGATCAATTTTAAGAGGTACATCTTCAAGTTCAAGGAAACCGATTATTTTACCCGGGTGGGCCGTGATGATATTCTTCTGGAT
>CAYXFJ010000272.1:0-3900 GCA_964464265.1 uncultured bacterium | reverse complement strand
GAAGCTGTTGCTTTTTGTGAATGGTTGTCTCAAAAAGAGGGGAAACCCTATCGGTTACCCACAGAAGCAGAATGGGAATATACTGCACGAGCTGGAACAACAACATCTTTCTGGTCGGGAACTCACCCACCCGGGAAAAATGATTCCAATCCATGGGCATTATTAAATATCCATTCGGGTCCTTCGGAGTGGTGCTATGACTGGTATGGACCATACACATGGATCAAACAAAAGGATCCGGTCGGTGTACAGTCAGGCATTGCACGTGTAGTGCGTGGCGGCGGATTAGACCAGGATGAGGCATATTATGCCAGGTCAGCAAATCGCGCTGGTATGGCCCCTGGATTTAAATTGATGCCGGGGGTTTCTCTGGACAAGCAGTCTGAAATGCGACATCATGAACCAGCTTCTGAATCTGACACACTGAAAGGATTCCCTAATATTAGAAGGCAGGGTCTGTTCGGGACGTTTTACGATACTCCCAATTTGAGAACTCCAAAGAAGACAATGGTTATCCAGGGACTTGAACATCGCTGGAAAGAAGAAGGAAAAGTAAAAAGCACTACCTGGTCCGGAAAATGGGGTGGATTTTTGATTGCACCTGTGACAGGAGAAGTGACTTTTCACGTGACTGCTGATTATGGAGCCACGTTAGAAATACAAGATGAATCAGTCGTGCACTGGTTTGGTGAAGAGGGAAAACTATCCGGTTGCTTTCAAATGGTCAAAGGAAAGGTTTATCCTATTTGTGTAATTTATTACCACAATTTTAATGAGCCATTCATGAAAATGGAGTGGAGCTGGAAAGATCAGAAAATGACCTCTATTCCAGTGGAAGCGCTGTTTCATACCAGGGAGTCAAAACGTGCATATGATAAAACCCTGACCTGGTCCGAAATCCCAGGCACGCATTCCATTGGTTTCCGGATTATCCAGGCACCGATGCCCGAAACGAAACCACTGCCTGAATCTATTTCCTTTACCCGGCAATGTGTGATTCAAAAAAATGACTGGGTGAAGAAAGGGCCGGACATGAAGCTTCCCTGGTACCGGAAACGTGTCCTGTTGCCTATTCCTCCGGATAATGAATTGGATCGGAATATTATCCGGGCAGCAGGATTGAATCCCGGAATCATGGGTCATAATCACAGCCCTGCTCTGGAAGTTTGTCCCAACGGGGATTTGCTGATGCTGATTTATACATCAGAACACGAGTTCGAGCCCGAAGTTTCACTTCTCGCATCACGGTTACGTTTCGGAGCCGAAGAGTGGGATATGCCCGAGATCCTCTTTGATTTTCCCGATGTCAACGATCATGCTCCCTTGCTATGGACCGATAATGACATGCTTCATGCCATCTGGGGGAATCCTCGTTTAAGCAGCGCATACCCCTTTCAATGGACAACGTCGAAAGATAATGGATCTTCCTGGTGTGAGATCCGCTTTCCTGTGTTTATAGGCCCCATAGGACTCCATTCCCGCCAACCGATCAATACAGTACTTCGGGATGACCAGAACCGCATCTATGTTCCAGGTGATGGTGAAGGGGGATCTTCGATTTTATGGGCCACGTCAGACAATGGGGAAACCTGGTACGATACCGGCGGCAAAAGCGGCGGAAGGCACACCAGTTACGTGATTTTAAAAAATGGTGATATCCTGGGGATGGGAGGTAAGGACACCGAAATAGACGGTTACATGACGAAATCGGTCTCCACAGATGCAGGTAAAACCTGGAAAGTCACCAAAACACCTTTCTCAACCCTTGGTTCCAATCAGCGTCCCAGTGTTCTGCGTCTGCAAAGCGGCCGGCTGTTTTTCACCGGGGACTTTCAGAGACGCGACGGGCACAAGCCTGCTGGTATTAAAGAAAGCGGGGCTTATGTAGCTCTCTCAGAAGATGAAGGTGAAACGTGGCATATCAAGAAACTTGCGGGTGCCCAGCTGCATGAAGAAGACCTGCGCACAGAGACCGTCGGTTATACAGCGGCCAGGCAGGCACCCAATGGAATTATACATTTGATCACGTCCATGAACACGCCCTGTCTTCATTTTGAACTCAACGAAGCCTGGATATTATCCGATACGGGAATTCTGGAACCTGAAGACCCTCATGTGACCGGAATCAGAGCGTTTGAAGAAAAATATCCAGACGGCCGTCTGAAGGGGACCTGGGAGGCAGGTCTTGGTTCAGATGGACGTATTCTTCTTGATGGAAAACAGGAATGGTATCATGAGAACGGACAAAAACAGTGGGAAGTTACTTACAAAGCAGGCAAAAAGGTGGGTGAAGAAAATCTTTGGGATACGGATGGGAATCCGATATGGTCATGGCACCATCAGGTAAGCGGAATCAGCACATGGACCCAATACTGGTCCAACGGGCAAAAAAAGGCTGAATCGGGATGGCGAGATTTTAGGGCTCACGGTCCGGCCAAGACCTGGGATCCTTCCGGAAGACAACTCAGCACAGTTACTTTTCACGAGGGACGAATAAAACAAACAGCAGAATAATTTAATATTTTGTCGATGCGTCCGATTTCAAGGAATTCCTCACGGGTACGAGACGCAAGGACGTAAAAAACATTAAGTCCACTCCATCCTCCTGTTCCGGAAAAACAGAGAGGATAACCGGACCTGTCTGTTTGGCAAACAAAGTTCCAAGCTTGAATTCCTGGTACTCATACCAGCCGGGTGTGGAATAAACTCTGGATCTTATGGTCTGGTCTCCCATGGTCGCGAGAAAAGATTTACCGTTGGACCCATCCAGTGCTGCATAAGTAGCAAATACCTCATACATACCCGTATCAGCAATTGTCAAGTACCACTGAATCCTGTCATCAGGACCTGTCCATTTAGAAATGTGGAATTTTCCCTTGCGGTTGAACCGTTTGACAGCTTTTCCGCTGGTAACGGCCTTCACATAATCCAGTATAATGGAGTCTCCCGGAGTTTGCTTAATAGTCGGGGGGTCCACGTTAAGAGGTTCCTGGTAACGGACTTCGATAACCGTACACAAAGTGTCGATGGGTTCAGCAGGAACTTCGATGGTAAGTGTGCCATCCTGCTGCTTGAAAGCAAAACCAGGCTTTTTCCCGGCCAGGGCATGCACTTCGTTGACATTACTGCGAAGTCCTTGAACCTGGAGTTTTCCATCATCAGGCCAGTCGAAGACATGAAAAAAAAGTACTCCTTTCTTTCGCGTACAGCGGCCCCACGGAATTTCGGAAAACAGGCTTGGATCAGATCCATGGATACTCTGGCTGTTCTGCCTCATCCAATGGCCAACGCCTTGAAGTACCTTCACCGTGGCATCAGGTATACGCCCATCCCCCATGGGTCCCACATTAAGAAGATAGTTGCCTCCTTTGCTGACGATCTCTACGAGTCTTCGTACTACTTCTCTGGAAGATTTCCAGTTGGTATCGAACCGGCTGTATCCCCATGTCTCGTTCAGGGTCTGAGGCGTCTCCCAGTATTCTTCAATACCACCAATAGGCATGCCATTGTCATTCATGTTTTGATAATCACCGATAAGTTCTTTCCCATAATGGCCCACACGGCCGTTGATCAGACATTGAGGTTGAATCTCCCGGATCAGTTCGACGAACTCGAGACCCTGCTCCTGTGTGTACATACCCCGGTCAAACCATGCAAGACTGATGGGACCGTACCCCGTAAGAAGCTCCCTGAGCTGGGGTTTGGCTTTTTCCTCCAGGTAGGACTCGAAGCGAAGTGTATCGAAAATATCCCCCTTCCAATCATTGTCATAATCCCATCCATTGCCATAGCCTCCTGGATGGTCCCAATCCTCACGATGTGAGTAGTAGATACAGAACTTTATCTTCTCTTTGTTACAGGCCATGGAAAGCTCTTTCAAAGGATCCCTTTTGCATGGTG
>CAYXFJ010000271.1:0-3945 GCA_964464265.1 uncultured bacterium | reverse complement strand
ACCTCGCAGTCTTCATGGCTCATGAAATACTGGAGAAGCTGGGAACCGCGGTTGCCTATACCGATGAAACCCGTGCGTACCCTGTCATTGGCTCCCAGAACACGCCCTGCCAGAGGAACGCCAAAAGTGACGGTGGCGGCCGCTGCTGCTGACTGTTTCATAAAATTCCTTCTTGAAACATTTTTTCCTTTTTCCATTGTCTTACTCCTGTCGAAGATTTATAAAATTATCATACTTTTTGCTTGCGAATGAACCGGAGAGCTTCATGATACACATACAAATGAACTGAATAGCAGGAGACTATTTCCAGACCTGTCATACAGGTATAAAATATGACTTTTATTATCCATTGTCAAGATTTTTCGGATTTGCCGGGGGAAATTATTTCATCCGTTACGCTGCAGGAACCAGCCGGTTCATTCCGGATATTTATTATTTTCTGGTGATATCATTCTTCAACCGGACAAGGACCGGATCGTCCGGAAAAAGCTGTAAGCCTCTGTTGATGAAGACCAGCGCGTTTTGATACTGCCCGTCGCGTGCCAGAAGAGTGGCTGTGCTCCTCAAAACAGGCAGAGAATGCCCGGGGTCATTGTCGACCATCTCTCTGGCCAGTGGCAGGGCTTTATCCCATTCCCTTAAATTCATGTAAATGATCAGTGCAGGAGCGGAAGCCTTCCTTTCGAGCGAAGGGAATTGCAGAGCTTCCTCTATATACTTCTTTGCTGTCATCAGATCATTGATCCTCATGTAGCATTCAGAAAGGTCGATCAGGAGCTCATGCGTGTTCGGGTACATTTCGTGAAGTCTTTTGAACGTCCTGATGGCGTTCGAATGGTCGTTCATATCCTGGTACACGTATGCCTGATAGATCATGACATTAAACTCGCCCGGCAGGGCGCTCTGAGCCATTTCAAGATGGCGCATGGCTTGACCGTAATCCCTTTTGAAACTCGTGACTTTGGCCAGTTCAAAATGCATCCATCCCGCCTGTTCGGGATCCGTTTTCTTCGACTCCATTTCCGCAAGTTGTGCCGTCAATTTCTGTTCGTGTGCAGAAACACAGTTGTCAAGCGACCTGGGTTCCTGTATCAGGGGATAGGGATACATATTATTCCCGCAAAATTCTTTTTCAATGCCTGCCAATTTCTCTGCCTCTCTTTCACCGAGCTCCGAATAACTCATCATGTTGAAAGGCGGATTATTGAGCGATACGATGAATTCTGCAAAAATGATCTTGTTTTCCGGCTGGTTGAACCGCTCCAGGATCTTCAGCGTGGACGGCCTGACACGGCTTCCCTTCTTGATAATATCGTCGAATGTTGATCCTTCAGAATATAGATGATACGGGGCCAGATATTCCAGCCGGGGATCGTTATCTGTATGAAGAAATCCCTCTCCGAAAAGATTCTTTAGATTCTCCGCCACAATGAGAGGGTAAAGAACATAGGGATCCTTCATCCTCATTTCACTGTGATTCTCAAGATAACGGATATTTTTCTCCAGCGTCTCCGGATCTATCCGGTCGTTTTCGTCCCTGAATCCTACAAGGAGGAAATCGCCTCCGGATAATGAGGGCCTGAAAAGCATGGCATTGTTGAAAATTTTTACAAACGTTCGGCCGATGGATGAAAAAACAGTCCAGTCCGACTGATAGGCATGGAACCACTGCACAAAAATTCCATGCGGATTCAGATGACCTTTTATTTTTTCAAAATATTCCAGCGTGAAGAGATTGGACAGCCCGGACATCCAGATGTTCGAGGGCTCGGCAGTGATCACATCATAGGTCCGGTCCGTCAGGGTGATGTGCGTCCTCGCATCCTGGACAATGATATGGCTTGAAGGATTATTGAGAACATTGTTGTTCCATTCATTAAAATATTCCGCTCCCATGACAACTTCAGGACTGATCTCGAGGATATCCAGTCCTTTTACCGGATAACAGAGGATCTGACCTGCCGTGATCCCGGTCCCCATACCGATGACCAGCACATCCTTCGCGTCAGGATGCAGGAGCATCGGAAGATGGGCCAGCATGAACATGGTGCTCTTATCGTCCTGAGTGGATGCTTCAATTTTTCCGCTGACGGACATATACCTGCTGGTCACTCCAAGATGGTTGGTCAGCTCGCATACAGCCATGAATCCCCCGATTCCGTCATCGACATGGAGCACCCGGGGTTTTTCGGAGGTCCTGAACAGATTTTCACCCGGGAAAAGCGCTTTCACAAAGGACGTGTTTTCAAGAACCGGCGTGAACAGGGAAAACCGCTGATAGCGGCCCTGCACGTAAGCAGCCTGATTCCATCGGGGCATAAAAAAGGACAGGATGACGAAAGCCATTCCGGCGGGAATAAACATCCAATTCTTTTTCCGGGGGATTTCTCTGGAAAGCATGACCACGGCACATGCAGTTAGAAATTGCAGCACGATGGTCAGGGACAGGCTTATAGACTTTCCTGTCAGGGGGATCAATACGAACCCGGAGATAAAGGAACCCAGGAGCGCACCGACTGTATTCCATGCATAGAGGATGCCGACGGATGACCCGACGATGTGATCATTTTTAACTGCCAGTTTGACCGAAACCGGAAATACAGCGCCGAGGCATAATGAGGGGACAAGCATCATGAAAAACAAGGTAAGGCCTTTAAAAAATTCTGCAGTCATGAAGCTGTCCCGGAAATGATAGAATAGTTTGGCAAAATAGAACTGCGTGTTTCCCATCACCTGGCTGACGAGCATGGCGGATACTGCTGCCACAAGCTGCGTGGCAATCAACAAGAGGAATGGGTTTTTGACCCTGTCGCTAAGCCAGCCGAAGAGCAGGCTGCCCAGCGCCAGGCCAGTGATGAAAGTGAAGAGAACAAGGGTGAAGGAATAGGTCGTCGGTCCTGCAAGCAGAGCCAGAAGCTTTGTCCAGATGACTTCGTACGACATGGCCGAGAAACCGGATACAAATAATATCATCAATATGCCGGCATGGTTTTTCGCGATGTCTGAGAAAGAACCGCCGGAGATCCGGTCCGGAAGCATCACTATTTTCATGCTGCCGTGCTTCCGGGCGTGGAATAAACAGAAGATGCCGATGGACAGGTTCAAAAGCACGGCAACCATGAGAGTCCCTCTGATCCCAAGATACCGTATCAGGATGAACCCGCAGAGCAGCGAGCCCAGAGCTCCTCCAATGGTGTTCATCCCGTAGAGGAATCCCATGCCGGATCCGGTATTTTTAACGGACCGGATGTAAAACCGGGCGAGCACGGGGAGCGTGGCACCCATCAGCGTTGTCGGAATGATGAGGACGAGTATGGAAAGAAAACCGCTCGCTATATTATAAATGAAGAAATGCATATATAACGAACCGTATAAAACTGCGTACAGGGGTTTTAACAGCGTCATCAGGAAGGGAAATATGAATGCGTATATACCGGTTGCCAGTTCGAGCAGTCCGTACAAAGAAATCAGCTGGCCGTTATTCTGGATCCGGTCTATCACTCTGGAAACGATCGCGCTCCCCGCTGCCAGCCCGCACATGAAAACCGTGAGAACAATACTGACGGAAAAGGCGCTGCCTCCAACAAACATGCTGAGCTGCCGGACCCACAGTATTTCATAGATAAGACCGGACATCCCTGAAAAAAAGAAAAACAGAATGATCCATGATCCCGGAGTGCCGGATTCATTTTTCTTCAGCACAAAGCCACCCTTCGTATTTTTTAATTACAGTCGCTTTTTTTACACTATGCGGTGCAACGGAGTTTAACGTTATCAAAAATTTATCAGGAAGTCAAGAGGTAGTTAACCAGACTGTCCGCATCCGGATCAGGGACGGATACGGATCATGACAACCCCGTGAGAGGGCGCGGTTTCCGAAAAACTCCCTTTGAATTTCCCAAGATCCTTCTTTCTCCAGAGGTCTCTTACCTGTGCGCTGAAATG
>CAYXFJ010000270.1:3390-3946 GCA_964464265.1 uncultured bacterium | reverse complement strand
CCCTGACAGCCTGTACGCTCTCTTCCAGGTCCACACCGTCGTTCTCCCGGGGATGATAGGCTTCGAGCCTGAGATGTTCCCTGTGGAACAGCGTATCCCTGTCCTGCGAAATGCGTGATGTCAGGGGATCCGTATGCTTCCACTGCTTCACACCGGACATAGCAAATTCCAGCCTGTCGTACAGGCGGGCCATGTCAGTGGCTCCCGGACCGTATACTTTTTCGAAATAGTCCTTTTCCAGCGCGTTTACATTCACATCCGGGTTCCATAAAAGCCTCGCAAAGAGATAATTATTCAGCCTCTTCATTCCCGGAATGCCGGTATAGACATGCATATAGTGGGCGTGACGCACACCGTGTGCATAATAGAGCGGGATATCATGGGCCATGATTTTCATATACAAAACGGGCAGGCTCTTTATGGCTGAGACATTATAATACTCGCCGATAAAAAGAGGCCCTTTGTAAAACAGGGGTTCCCTTTCCGACCAGCCGAGAAACTGATCCCATACCGGTTTGTTGTATTCCATGCACGATGGGTCATCGAGATTGTGACT
>CAYXFJ010000270.1:0-3380 GCA_964464265.1 uncultured bacterium | reverse complement strand
TCAGCCGCGTACAGCAAACCACTAACTGCGTTGAAGTCTTTTCTGAGTCGTGAAGGAATATCAGATTCCTTCCTATAATCTAAATGATGTGAAACAGATGCCCATGCATCCATTAAAATCGAAATCCTGAGGAAGTGGCCTTGAGGGCGGGGCCAGTGTCTCATTGTAGATGGGAAAGATCACAGGAATGTCCCGGCCGAGCCTCCCATCTTCATGGGCTTTTCGTAAGGCCCGTCTTACCTGATGAACGAGCAGGAGCATACGGTCCGTGGGAGTTCCCAGAACGCTGCATGCCCTGCATTCGCACCAGGTCCCGCCGTCGATCGGCCAGAAGTTGAGGCTTCCTGCATCCTTCCACTCCCCATCTGCCAGCTCATCCACGAGCTTCCGGGACAGTTCGGTAACCGCATCTTCATTGGATGTGCATATATTGGTGCCGTAATCCCCGCTGAACGTTTTTCTTTTCCCCCCCGCCAGCCCGTACCATTCCGGATGCGCTTCAAAATAGGAAAGCTGTCCGCTGCCGTCCTCATCCCCCCTGTATTCTCCGGTGGAGACCCGGTAAGGATCCGGAGGCCGGTTTTCATCGCCTGAATGAAGGGCATGGTTAAAAGGATAGGGAGAACCGGGATTGAGAAAACGGTCGAAATGGAGATGCCCCCCCACGGTGAGGCCTATCCCGATCTTCTGAAGGAAAGCCCTGTTTTTTTCAGCGATTGTCCAGAAGTTAAGCCTGTTGCGCGCCATCCAGACATAGAAATCCCGGGACCCGCGGTCTTCCCATGCCCAGAATCCCCTTGTCTGGAATGCCGGAGACTGAACAGAGATACCGCGCGGCAAACGTACCCTGCCTTTTTCCGGAATGAACTCTCCCTGCTTTCCAGGTTCGAACCAGCGTATTCCAAGGGACTCCAGCCAGTGGTACGCTCCGTAAAGTGTTCCTGTTCTGTCATAACCGATGATGAAAAGCTTTTTCCCATCCGGGATCAGAGCAAAGCTTCCGGATTCCTTAATTCGGGATCTGAGATCCTTTTTCCGGATGAATTCCAGAATTTCGGGAAACCGTTCGAGCTCAGCCACAGTGCCCAGAACAACAGCCTCTCCATGAGGGATACGTTCCAGATTGCGCAGAGGGAAAAAAGTGGTATCCACAGGGTTAAGCCCGGACACAAGGCACAGATACCTGTGAAGTTCCAAAGCTGCATAGCTCTTCGTACAGGCATTCGCGCGTGTTCCGGGTCTGTTCCAGCCGGCAGCCGCTTCCGGAACTCCGTTCCAGTCAACAGCTCCTTCCGTTCCCTCAGCTCCACTTAAGTCGAATTCCTCTTCCTTTTCAGCCGCTCTACTCGAGCTTACGGCTTCTTCCGTTCCATAAGTCCCGCTCCATCCACCCGGCTCTTTTGATTCAGTTGCTACGCTCCGGTTAACAGCATCTTCCAGTTCTGCTGATCCGCTCCAGTTAACCTCCCCTTCCGCTTCCGCAGCACTGAAAGGAGACTCGAACGGAGAGGAATCCACAAGAATGGGCATGGATGTGCCGGGTTCATACGGCCTGCATCCGGCAAAAATCATCCAGAAGCCGGCAGAGATACTGCACACAAAAATGATCGCGTAGGATCTCATGTCCTGTCCATTACAAAGAACGGATCCTGATACCCCGGTACCACGCTTCGTCTGCATGGTCCTGAAGGATGATATGTCCTTTTCTCTTGAGTCCGAAATCCGGGACATCCCTGAATTTGCTCGCTCTGATCAGGGAATCCAGGAGTGCGGATCCTATCTCGTATTCCACGACTTTTTTACCGTTCAGCCAGTGCTCCCCGTGATTGCCTTTGACCAGGATACGGGTCTCGTTCCACTCACCCGGACGGAGATTCTTTTCTCCCGGGGGAATGAGATCGTAAAGAGCCCCTGTGGTCTGTGCAGGATTCAGTTCCCCCGCGTAGCCAGCATCGTCGATCACCTGATATTCAAATCCCAGGGCTGAATACCCGGATCCTCTGGATTTCGAAATCTCCTCGGACACATTGTACTTGACCCCGCTGTTTCCGCCGGGAGCTGTTCTCCATTCCAGGACCAGCTCAAAATCCTCGAATGTTTCCACGGTCATGAGATCTCCTCCGGGAACGGGATTTCCATCGGACTGTTTCGGTACATCCTTCCTTGCCACCTTCCGGATCATGCCGTTCTCCACAGTCCAGTGTCCCTCAGGAACAGTTTCCCTTCCCAGTCCGCGCCATCCGGAAAAACTGGAACCGTCGAAGAGCAGCTTCCATCCTTCGGCCTTTTCCTGTGAGGTCAGTATGTTGGCCTGCCCGCCGTTTTCAGGAACAGTGGCCTTTTCCCCGCACATGATGAAAACAAGGGATACTGCTATAATGGCCGGTAAATGTCTCATTCCCATCGATTAACCTCCCTTCTCATTTTGAACCTGACCTGAACCCTTTTTTCTTCCTGTACACAAAAACACCGCTGAAAAGACGAGAAAACCCGCTCCTGTGCATATTAAGGTCAGGCCGAATTCTCTCAGAATTTCATTGTATGCGGAAAGCGGTCCGGAACGCATGAACAGCACAGCACCTGTCAGAAGAACCACCAGAGAAGAGACGGTTCCGGTAATCCCCCATAACCTGTCAGGCCGAAGAATGCGCCTCCCCTTTTTCTGAAAGCGGTTGTGCAAAAAGGCGATGAGAAATACGGCCACCGCCCATGAGAGCACCTGAAAACCATTCAGGGTCCGGAAATAACCCGTAAGATTGTACAGGGGGCTGAGGAAAATCCTGCTCTCCGGGATCTCGTCCCTGTCGTTGTACACAAGAACCTGTATGCGTGGCTTTCCGGTCCTCAGAGCTTCCATGACCGAATGTCTTTTCTCCACAAGGCCCATGTCATCCCAGCCGGGTATGATCAGCGCATTCCATGTCATGCACGCACTGCCGTAACCGTGATAGTCCGCATTGCCCAGCATGAGCAGCCCTTTCTGGGTGCACAGGCGCACGATCGCTTCAATGTCTTTGCGGTCATAGAAAATCCCTTCCGCCTGATTCACGATCTCAAAGCCGTCCACTCCGCAGACAGCGTAGTAGTCCGGCGTTCTGTGCTTGTCCGCGAACCAGTGGGCGACCACTGCCACGCCATTCCGAGCGTGTATGGAATCTATGGCCGCGGAATCCGAAAGCCCCCGCGTGGAAAAATGCCGGCCGGTTCCAAGAAGCAGGATATGGTTGGAACCGGAAAATTCCTCGCCCGGAAGGATCACCGGAGATGCGGGAAGCCTGCCCTCATCCTGTTCACCAACGAGTTTCAAGGTCGTTTCATTGATATTGTGTTCCGTGATGAAGAAAGCGGAAAATCCGTTCCTTTTATGCCACTTCTGCAAT
>CAYXFJ010000269.1:0-3957 GCA_964464265.1 uncultured bacterium | reverse complement strand
CGATTGCCTCGGCAGGGCGAAGAAACTCGCTGAAGATGAAGAACGCGTCGAAGCTGAAAAGCAGAAACGGATAGCGGATGGATTGAGGGCGGGCAAGGAATACATGGACAGGGGCGATTTTTTCAATGCCAGACTTGAATACTCACGCGTGCTGCGGGAAGACAGGGAGAATATGGAAGCCCAGAGTGCTCTGGCTCTGGTTGCTGAAAAGGAGCAGGACCTGCAGAGAGCGCGGGAGGATGAGCTGCTCAGGCAGGACCGTGAAAGGAGCAGAATTCAGCGGGATATTACATTCGTGAAAGACAGATATTCTGAAGGTCTTGATGCACTTGGCAAGGGGGATTTCCAGAAAGCGATAGAGAGCTGGCACCAGGCGCTGGAGAGGGATTCCGGCAATGTCGAGATCAGGAATTATCTGGACAGGGCGAAGGAAGAATTGAACAATGAGATCAACCTGGCGATTGCACAGGCGGAGCGACTGAAAAGACAGGAAAATCTGTCCGAAGCCTATAAGGTCCTGAACAGGGCAAAGGAACAGGCAGCCAGTAATCCGGAATTGCTGCGGAAGGTCACGGGCGAGATACAGAGAATGGACCGGTATGTCGATTTCCTGTTCAACTATCAGACCGGCGTGCAGCGTTATAACCGCGAGGACTGGAACGGAGCGTTCAGGTCTTTCCAGCGGGCTCTGGAAATAGATCCAAATCATGAACTGGCCAGAGATTTTTATAATAAATCAAAAGCAAAAGCGCTCGGGAAGCGTTCAGAAATGAAGGGAGAAGTCCTGGACATTTTCAACCGGGGTCTGAACCTGTATATAAACGGTTATTATGAAGAGGCCATACGCATGTGGGAGGACGCCCTCAAACGTGATCCCGAAAATCTGAACATCATAGACAGAATTGAAGAAGCCAGGAAAAAGCTGGAAAGTCTGAAAAAGAAAGAGTGATTTTCCTATTTATAGGTTTTATCCATGTTTAAACGAGTTATCAAAGAAGAGATAAAAGTCCCTGCCGATATTGACCATCTCGGAGAAATGAGGGATTTCATCACGCATGTAGGCCGCAAATATGGCATCCCCGAACGCAGTATCAATGCGTTCAAACTGGCCATTGATGAGGCCGGCACCAACATCATAAAGCACGCTTACCGCGATTGGGATGGTCTTATTACTATACGCATTTTTGTACGGGATAAAAGTGCTACTGTCTGCCTGATCGATCAGGGGCATGCTTTCGATCCGAGAAAGGTCAAGGATCCTGACTTACAGCGTTATGTGGATATTGGCAAAAAGGGCGGGCTG
Organism: uncultured bacterium; assembly: GCA_964464265.1. Classification (GTDB taxonomy): domain Bacteria; phylum Zhuqueibacterota; class QNDG01; order QNDG01; family DSAB01; genus CAYXFJ01. The sequence continues at coordinate 2,654 of CAYXFJ010000269.1, read as the reverse complement.
GGCATATTCATCATCCGTCGCGTGATTGACACCATTGATTACCGCAAAACGCCTGAAGGAAACGAACTCAGGCTCACAAAAGTGCAGGACCTGGCTCAGAAGAAGAAACTCGCCGTACTTGACGTTTCGTTCACGATGAAGACGCGTTTTTCCCTGATCGCATCGGGGATTCTAACTGCTGTTGCGGTCATCGGATTTTTCTGGAACTATTTTCTGCTGGATAACCGGATTCTGGCCCGGCATCTGCAAACGGGCGAATCTCTTGTGAAATCTCTGGCCAGCAGTGCGCTCGAGGACCTGGATGCGGATGAGACCCTTGCCCTGACCACACTGGCTCACAGTTTTCTGAATGACAATCGTTCGCTTCTGGCAGAGGTTGTCATTGTTGACACAGCAGGAAAAATTCATGGATCCGGAGCCAATCCGACTGGCCTGCTTTTACAGAATTTCAGCATTCCGGAAAATGCGGTCCGGAAAAGTGATAATATCACCCGGTACCATTTGCCGAATGGTAAGAATGTTTATGATATTACCGAAAGAGCGATTCTCACATTCCAGGGGAGGGACCGCTGGGTAGGGAATGTACATATCATGCTTGACAAGGCGATCATTGACCATGAGATCAACGTGGCCAGGCGCCGGGCCTTCATGCTCTTTCTGACAGTGCTTCTTTTAGGATATATTGGCATCTTTGTTCTGGTCTATTTCACCATGAGTCCGTTCAAAAAACTGGCCACCTGGGTCCGTATGCTGGGGAAAGAAGAAGCCCAGGAGGAGATGGACTTTGATACCTCGGATGAAATCGGTGAGATCGCCAAAGCCTTCAATGAGATTACGACCAAATTCAGAAAATCCCAGGAAAATCTTGCAGAGCAGGAACGTCTGCAGAAGGAAATGCAGGTCGCGCAGGAAATACAGCATACCCTGCTTCCCTCATCATTTCCGGATATTGAAGGCTATGAGATAGCCTCCTATTACGAAGCGGCCAAAGAAGTCGGTGGGGATTATTTTGATTTTGTGGAGGTGGACAAAGATACTCTGGGCATAGTGGTGGCAGATGTATCGGGAAAGGGGGTTCCCGGTTCCCTGGTCATGACCATGATACGTACCGCACTGAGAACAGAGGCCAGAGGTAACAAAAATGCAGCTGACGTGCTTGCCAGAGTCAATGATTTCGTTATGAATGATATGAAGCGGGGTATGTTCGTCACGATTTTCTATATCATTCTGGACTCGAAGAACCGAATCATCAGCTATGCCAGTGCGGGTCACAATCCGATGATCCTCTTCAGAGTCAGGACGAGTAAAAGTTACTATCTGAATCCGAGAGGATTCCCTGTCGGAATCAATCTGCCGGACAATACTCTTTTCCGCCAATCCATTCAGTCGGATACCCTTCGCCTGAAAGACGGCGACGTACTCATCATATATACGGATGGGATCACAGAGGCCATGAATACCCACCGTGACCGGTTCGGAGACGAGAGGCTTCTTTCCGTTCTCCGCAGATTCGGGGATCTACAGGTCGATCCTCTGGTGGAAAAGATAAAAAATGAGGTCAACGAATTCACGGGAGGGTATGCCCAGAGCGATGATATCACTCTTGTGGCTATCCGGGAAAAAATGCGGGCGGAAGATGTACTGTTCAATATCCGGTCCCGGCTCATGCATATGGTGAATGAGGAAGGGATGAGTGTGAAGGAAGCATGCCGTGTGGCGGGTGTGTCGTCATCCACTTATTATAAGTATAAAAAACGTTTTGACAAGATGGGTATGAATGGTCTGAAAGAAAAGGTACAGTGGTCTGAAGTGGAAGAGAAGCATATCAGTATTGAGGACAGGGCAAAGATCTATAATATCATCCAGAAAAACCCGGATTATGGCCCGAAACGGATCAGTGAAATTCTAAATACCGAAGAATACGGAATTACGGTAATCGATGAACGGCGTATATATGATGAACTCGTCCGGAGCCGTCTTAACACCAAACCGATGCGTATCGCTTTCGTGGAAAGAGGAGGGAGAAAGAAAAGGATAAAACCGCCAGGCACCCCTTTCCTGACTCTCGACGGGGATGTCATCATAGAATCGAAGGAAAGACTGCCTCTGGCAAAAGAACCGCCAAAGGAGGAGGGAGGTAAGCCTCCCTTCGGAATGCATGTTTCCCAGAAAACGGCTGCAGAGCCTGTGGAGGAGCAGGCCGAAGAAGGATCTGTGCTGGACGAGTTCCTGGGACTGAAAACTTCAGAAGAAGAGCGCGAGGTCATCGAGCTGAAACCTCTGGATCAGGAGGATATGGAAAGTCCCGGAGTAATGACGGATGTCAGAACCGGAAAGCAGGGAGAGGGAAAAGCAGACCAGACAGATAAGGATTTTTCAGGCGGTAAAAAGAGCGAGGAAGAAGATCAGGACATTCTCGATGGAATGGAGGCAGAATTGACAGAAGATGAGATGTCCGTTCCAGGAAAGGCGGGGGTTGAAGACGCTGAATCCGCCGGGTCTTTCAAGGATCATTCTGAAAAAGCAGAAGAATCAGATGCCATGGATATGGGTTTCGATGATATGATGGCGGATCTGGTCTCCGAGGTTGATGAAGAGGAGGTTCAGCACGGAGATGAGACCGAAAGCGGTGAAACTGTCAGTCTGGACGAGAT
>CAYXFJ010000268.1:0-3961 GCA_964464265.1 uncultured bacterium | reverse complement strand
TTCTCCTCTCTGTAAAAGGACTCCTGTGGTGACGCCTCAGCCGTGATTGCGGAGGCTATCGAGTCTCCTCTCTGTATCAGGATTGCTGTTAGGAATTTCATGATTTCTTTATTACAATATAGAAAGATAAATAAACAGAACCTTGATCCGGATCAAGCACGGCTGTTTTCATCTGAGAGGGCTTCCGGGAACCCGAGGAGAGATGTATGGATAAAACAGTCGCTCTGAGCCAGAACGAACTGTTTGATAAGTTTTCAGGCGGGAGCCGGAAGGCGCTCGCCGGGATCTGCCTGCCGAAAAACTATCATAAAAAAGAAATCCTTTTTCTGGAAGGAGAGAAGGGATATTTCATGGCCGTCCTGGTGAAGGGGCATGTGCAGCTTTACAAGACCGCACCGGACGGACGTGAAGTTGTGATCAAAGTCATCCGTCCCGGCGAGATATTCGGCGAGGTCATCCTGTTCGAAGAAGACCGTTATCCGGTGAGCGCAAGGGCACTCAGCGACAGTCTTGTTTTTCTCATTCCGAAGCATCAGTTCCACTGCCTGCTCCAGGATGAACTTTTCAGGAAAGAGTTCATCGCCAACCTTATGTCCAAGATGCGCTATCTTGCAGACCAGATACGGGATCTCTCACACGAGAACGTGGAGGAAAGACTGAGGCGTTTTCTTTCCAGCCAGTTCGGGAAAAAACCCCGTATCACAGTAAAGCTTTCCAAAAAGGACGTGGCCATAGCCATAGGCACGACACCGGAGACCCTCTCCCGGCTCCTCGTAAGACTGAAGGATGAAAGAAAGCTCGCATGGAAAGGCCAGAACATCGAAATTGAATCCCGGTTCTGGACTGTGGAAAAAGAAGACTGAAGCAAAAGGACTTGCACGTTTTCGCGTAAAACCGTATCTTGATGATGGTTATACCGCTTGCAGGCGGAATTTGACAATGATCCGCTGGCAACGTAAAACGTATTTTAATGGTTGTTAAACCATACCGGAAACAAAGGGTCATTGAAGCCGGTTCATGGTATTCAAACCGGGAAAAATGTTCAGTTCAGGAAACAAGAGAATCAAAAATGCCCGCCCATCCGGCGGGATAAAAGCGGCGGACGGCTTACAGGAGCCCGGGATTTAACATGCAATGGGTTGAGTGCATACCCAATTTCAGCGAAGGCCGTGATCCGGCCAAAATACAGGAGATCACCCGGGTCATAGAGGAGACCGAAGGGGTGAAACTTCTCGATGTGGATTCCGGCCGGGATACGAACCGCACTGTGGTGACTTTCATCGGAACTCCTGATGCCGCTATGGAGGCGGCATTCAAAGCGATCCGGAGAGCCTCAGAGGTGCTGGATATGTCCGGGCATCACGGTGAGCATCCACGGATGGGTGCCACGGATGTTTGCCCGTTCGTCCCTGTATCCGGAATATCCATGGAGGAATGTGCAGCCCTTGCCCGGAACCTTGGAAAGCGTGTGGGGGATGATCTGAAAATCCCGGTTTACCTGTACGAAGAGGCCGCATCCTCCCCTCAAAGGAAAAATCTGGCAGATGTGAGGTCCGGAGAATACGAAGGTCTCCCGGACAAATTGAAAGATCCAGACTGGAAGCCGGATTTCGGCCCCGCAAAATTCAATCCAAAGACCGGTGCCACTGCCATCGGCGCCAGGGAATTCCTGATCGCGTACAATATCAACCTGAACACCAGGGATGTGCGCATAGCCAGGGAAATCGCTTTCCTGATCAGGGAGACCGGACGTATCAAGCGGGATAAGGACGGAACTGCAATCAAAGACAGTGAAGGCAATGCCCTCCGGGAGCCCGGAAAATTCAAAGCTGTTAAGGCAGTGGGATGGTACATGGAGGCTTTCGGCAGAGCCCAGATCTCCATCAATTTGATCAATTACAGGATCACGCCTCCTCATCTGGTATTCGACGAATGCTGCCGCATCGCTCTATCCATGGGTGCCAGGGTCACTGGAAGCGAGCTGGTAGGCCTCATCCCTCTTGAAGCCCTGCTCCAGGCCGGCAGGCATTATTTGAATAGGATGGGAAAATCCACAGGCGTCCCCGAAGCGGAGCTCATACACACGGCTGTGCTTTCCCTCGGATTGAACGACCTCTATCCTTTCGACAAGGAGAAAAAAATCGTGGAGTATACTATTCAGCGTCCCGGAAGACTCGTGAGCATGCCGGTTTCCGCTTTCACTGATCTTCTCTCCACAGGTACGCCCGCTCCCGGCGGAGGCAGTGTTGCAGCCCTTTGTGGCGCACTGTCAGGAGCCCTCACCTCCATGGTGGCAGCTCTGACGCATGGCAAGAGCGGATACGAGGACACCTTTGTGGAAATGGAAGAGATCAGCACCGCCGCACAGAAACTCAAGGATGCTTTCCTTGCTGATGTGGACAGGGACTCGGATGCTTTCGATAAGGTGATAGCAGCCATGCGTTTACCCAAAAAAACAAATGAAGAAAAAGCCGCGCGGTTATCTGCCATTGAAGAAACTGCTCGGGAAGCTACGAACATCCCCCTGGAAGTGCTCAGGAGAAGCAGAGAGGCAGCCCGTCTGGCGCACAGAGCGGCTGTAAAGGGAAACCGCAACTCGATCAGTGATGCGGGAATGGCAGCTCTTGCATCCCGTGCTGCAGCCGAGGGAGCATTCCTGAATGTATCGATAAATTTAAAAGGGTTGAATGAAGGACCGTTCAAAAAAGAAACCGCAAAAGAAGCGAATCGTCTGCGAAAGGAGGTTGTTCAAATTACAGAAGAAACTCTCAGGTTTGTGGAGGGGACTTTTGAACCATCCCCCAGGGGATGAAACCATCCTGTAATGTCCTAACATAAAGGAGATAAGAGATGCACCGCATAAAACAAATCTTTTCGCCCGTTCTGATTCTTTCGCTGGTCTTTGTCTGCACAGCATACGGCGATGTTTACATGAAACAGAAAACCCATACGGACGGCTTCACCATGATGGGTCAGAACCAGCCTGCTACCGATGAGATACAGAACATCTGGATGGGTAATAACAGACTGGCGAATCACAGCGAGAAGCAGTCCATCATCGTACTGGTTGACAAAGGTATACAGTATTTCGTCAATCATGAAAAAAGAACCTACGTGCAGGCGCCATTGAACGTCGGAGAAGCAATTCTGTCGGAAATGGACAAACAGGCCGACGATGCAGAACAGGCCGAAGCCATGAAGAACATGATGCAGGGAATGGCACAGATGACGGTCACAATAACCCCCACTGCTGATACCAAAAAAATCGGCCTGTGGAACTGCAAAAAGTACAATCAGGAACTCACGACTTTCATGGGACCCATGAGATCCGAAGTCTGGGCTTCCGAAGATATCAAACTGGACATGAATCTTTATTCAAAATTGACCCAGGCCATGTTCTCCATGATGCCCGGTATGGCGGAGAACCAGCAGAAGATGATGGCTGAATTCAAAAAGATCAAAGGTGTGGTGGTATACAATTCTTCGAGCAATACAATCATGGGCCAGACCATCAAATCGTTTCAGGAGCTTCTCGAAGTAAAAGAAATGGCGGCTCCCGCAGGGACTTACGATCTGCCTAAAGGATATAAAAAGGTCGACAGCCTGATGGAATAGGATTTTCTGTCAGGCGGCTTGAAAGCCGCATCAGGATCGTTCTTCGCATTACAGGGTCCGGATCCCTTAACTTTCCGGCCAGACAGGAGTATTTTATGTCCCGTCCCATGCATTACGAACACCGCCCCGAAGAACCCATCCGGGCACCCAGGGGCAGCACACTGACCTGCAGGAACTGGGACACGGAAGCGGCCATGCGCATGCTGATGAACAATCTGGACCCTGAAGTTGCACTGAACCCCGAAGAACTGGAATGAACCAGAGCAAAAGAGAGACCGGTGACGGTGGCTGAACCGGTATTTTTTAAGGTAATGTTTTGGGTAACGGAACTGCCGGTGCGAACCTG
>CAYXFJ010000267.1:0-4023 GCA_964464265.1 uncultured bacterium | reverse complement strand
CACGGAAGTTGGTGAATGGGCAAAATGGGCATGCAAATGCACCACGCCGCTGTTTGGTAAAAACCGGTGCACCAAATACCCGGCCTGCAGGAGGTGCTTGATGGTTGCGATTTTCCTCGTACGCAATAACCGCCTCACGGCGGTCCGAAGGGCTGTAACATATTTGCCGGGTCTTTTTCCCGCCAGCAGGAGATTGTAATAGAGCAACTGGGGTAGAGAAGTGAAAAGCGTTTCCGGCAGGTAGTTGACCGGCGCCCGGATCTTTTTGATGCTTTCATGGGGGAAGGTTTCCCGGGGCAGACGCATGGAAAACAGATGAAGCGTAAAGCCGAGCCGCTCCAGAAGGAGGATCTCGTTGGAAATAAAGGTCTCTGAGATCCGGGGATATCCTTTCAGGATCATTCCCAAAACAGGAGGGTTAGTCATATTCGATCTTTTGAGGATCTTTATTCAGGAAGACTTCAAGACGGCAGCGCATGATCTCATAACCCGTCAGCTCGAATCGGGATATGGCATCCCGGTAAGGTTCGGGACGTTCCAGTATTGCATGAACGCTCTCCCGTAAAATTTTCGGTGAAAATGAATGCCACGGGATGTAGTCGACCAGATTGTGGTTATAAAGGACCTGGGCGCGTATGAGTTGCTCCTTGCGGGGGACTTCCCGAGGAATGATCAGGGCGGGGGTGCCCTGGGAGAGGATTTCACAAACCGTGTTGTAGCCTCCCATGCTTACAACAAGGTCTGCCGCCGCCAACATTTTTTCCATCACTCGGCAGAACTGGTAGGTTCTCACACCGAGCCGCCTGGCCCGTTCAATGACTTCTTTAGTCTCCCGGTCCGCCATAAACGGTCCGGTAATCAACACACTCTTAAAAGGCAATGGCTGGGTTGCGGATTCCAGCATGTTCAGGTATGTATCCATTACGGCAAAGCCGTCTCCGCCACCGCCGGTGGTTACCACCACCAATTTTTCATCTTTGTCAAGGCCTTGTTCTTTGCGAAGCTGTCGTACTGCTTTCTTACCCGGGACCTTCCTGGGGATGTATCCGGTGAAAAGCATCTTTTCACTGATGCGTTTGGGAATCGCGTATTCTTGAATTGGATCGTAGAATTTCTGATTTCCGTAAACCCAGATTTCGCTGTAAAGTTGATTCAGAATCTCATATATGCCTTTCCTTTTCCAGTCTTCCTGGACCGTGACCGCGTCGTCCATGATATCCCGCAGCCCCAGGATGGTCCGAGTTTCGGGCATGCATCGCTTCAGCCATTTAAGAGTGGGAAGCACTTCCTTTTTAAGGCCGAGCGGCTCCTTGTCGACGATAAAAAGATGGGGTTTGAAGGCTTTAGCGGTAGCGGTGATGATGTTTTTTCGGATGTTCAGGACATGACGGGGATCGATCTTGATGGACAGAGGAAGGTATTCCTCGTTGGTCTTCTTAATCATCCCTGGGACCCTGACAAAATCCATCTGCTCGGGGAAAGAAAAACGCCCGACAATCGGGGAACCCGTCAAAATGAGGATGTTAATGTGCTCACGCAGCAAATGGGAAGCAATTGCCATGGTCCGCCTGATGTGACCGAGACCATACGTGTCATGGGAGTACATCAGGATATTATACGTCGTAGATTCTCGTTTCATTCAACGTTCCGATCAACAGAGCCATGCGATGGAAAGCAAGATCATCAAAATAGCGATTTTTTTACGAGCCGGGTAAAAACGCTTTACCCTTCATCAAAGACCTAAATCAGCAAGAGGGGTTGGCAAGCGATTATCGTTCATCAGAGGGTATCGACCGGTGGGAACTGCACGAACCGGTATAAGTAAAAATCCACTCCGTAGGGGCATATCTCTGAAATCTCCTTATGGCGAGCCATTGTACAGAGAGCCTAACGTGTGAAGAGAAAGAAATCGACTCACTTTTCGTGGTAAAGGATCTTTCTGACCTAAATCATGAGCCCGTGTCTTCGTTAGCGGTGCATATCATGTTTACCGTCACCTTTCAAGGGGAAAACCATTCCAAAATCCACCACCTAATTTGTGTTCTTTTAAAAAATGCGTAAGGGGCTCCCCATTCCACTACACAAAAGTGTTTGCCAATGGCGCGGCAGGGAAGATCAGCGTTGTGATCCCTGGAGGACTCGTGTTGTTCCAAATGATCGACATAAAGAGTTTATTTTGATAAAAGGGGTGGACGACATCAGCTCTCTCTGTCATCAAGTGGGATTGAGCGGATTTTGAGAATCTTAAGGAAGCCGACGAATGTCTAATATGCTCATGCCCTTCACAGGCAATCTGATGACCACGGGGATGGGTATCCTGCCGCATAAAGAAATGGAGAGAGCATTATCTATGTCCATGAGCGTCGATATTCCCTTTTGGCCTCAGCTCCCCAAGATGAAGTATTTTGAGGATATGTACGTTCAGGCCTCAGAGAATTTCCCCGGCATCGTTCTGGATCCGGAAAATCGCAAGATCTATTTCAGTACAGAAAGGTTTTATGCCGAACTGGAAAATGCCCTGATGAATTTGGAAAATGAAGATTTCTTTCGAATGTCCCCTCAGTTTTCAGCCACCTATCATCAATTTTTGTCCTATGACTTATCTCGGTATGTATCAATTCACGGTCAATTGGAAGGTCCGGTGAGCTTTGGGTTGAATGTCATGGATGAAAATAAGAAACCCATGATCTTCAATGACGAGGTGCGTTCCATCCTCTTTGATTTCATGGCCCGGAAGGCCAACTGTCAATTGCACGAACTGAAAGAAAAAAATCCCAAGGCATTCCTTTTTATTGACGAACCAGGGATGCAGTATATCTTCAGCGGCCTTTCCGGCTATACGGCTCAGATGGCGCACGTGGATTTAGAAGGGTTCTTTGCGCAGATCGAACATCCCCGGGGCATCCACCTCTGCGGCAATCCCGACTGGGATTTCCTGCTTAATCTCGATATCGACATCCTTTCGTTCAATGCCTACAATTGCGGAGAGATATTCGTCAAATACAGGGACGGCATCAAGAGATTTATGAATAAAGGCGGTATGTTGGGCTGGGGACTGGTTCCGGCTAACCACGACGAATGGATCAAGGAATCGATGGAAGGTCTCAGCCGTCACATTGAAAGTCTGTGGCGGGAATTGGGAAAATCCGGTTTTGATTTGCAGCAAATGCTTTCTCAAAGCATTCTCATGCCGGCGACCTGTGCACTGATGAATCCCGATGGATCTGAAACCGTGGAAAAGGCTTATGACTGTCTAAAAATACTGTCCCGTCGACTGCAGACGAAGTATATTCAATGCAGTGAAGAGGGGTGAGCATTATGGGAGAGGTGGTTATCACGCATGCCGTCCGGACGCCTATCGGGCGGATCGGGGGTGGTCTGCGGAACGTTTCCGAAAGGGAGCTGGGCAGTCTTGTGGTGAAGGAGCTTCTGTGCAGGTCCGCATTGGCAGGAGAGGAGATTGATCAGGTGATCCTGGGGCATGTCCGGCAGAGCGCAGATCCGTCCAATACGGCGCGCGTTGTAGCCCTGATGGCGGACATCCCGGAATCGGTCCCTGCTTACACGGTTCACCGGCAATGCGGTTCCGGACTGCAGGCCATCATGGATGCCGACCGGATGATCCGCTGTGGGGAAGCGGAGGTGATCGTGGCTGGCGGCACCGAAAACATGAGTCAGGCAACCTACTTCATCCGCAACGCCAGGCACGGTTTGGGAAACGGCGATCATCCCATTGAGGATTCTCTTATCCAGGGGGGTCCGGGGTCCATTCCGGAGGAAATCTACGGCCGGCTGCCCATGGGTATCACGGCGGAGAACTTGGCGGATAAATACCGAATACCCCGCGAGGAACAGGACCGATTCGGCCTTGACAGCCAGGTGAAAGCGGCCCGGGCCATGCAGGAGGGCCGTTTTAAAGAACAGATCGTTCCTGTCCCGGTGCCGTCATTGTCAGGTCAGACGACACTGTTCGACACCGATGAGCATCCGCGCCTGACGACCCTTGAAAAACTGGCCGCCCTG
>CAYXFJ010000266.1:0-4069 GCA_964464265.1 uncultured bacterium | reverse complement strand
ATGATCATGTAGGGTTTCTGAGGCGTTCTCCATGAAATCTGCCGGTTCAATTCTTTAATGCTCCGTTTCAACCGGAGGGAATCGTTCTTCAGTTTATTCACATCAATATAATCAATGATATGAGGTGTGGTACTGTCAAGAGTGCTGTATCCTATATCTCGCAGAAGGGGAGCCACAGTGAAAATCAAGAGACTGAATATCAGGCCTGTGAACAATCCAAGGCAGATATATTCAAAGAGGCGTCCTTTCAAATGGTTTTTCAGGCCAAACCAATGGACGATCCTGAGAAAATTATCTTTGAAGCCCAAAGGTTTCCGGTTGTTCTGAGCGGATTGTGGAACAGAATTGCCAGCGGCATCCTGTCCGGTTACTTCAGGTTTCTCTGAAGGCATTAGAGTGATCCCACGATAATAACTGGAGTGCCTATCTCAGCAGCCTGATAGATCATATCCATATCCTCGTTTTTCAAAGCGATACATCCCTGTGTCCAGTCGAAACCCAGGCCGCCTTGGCCGTGAATCTCGATGTCCCCTCCGAGCGGCGTGTTCTGTGATTCTCCCGCGTACATGCTGTAATTTCTTCTTCTGTCTTCATCGTTCGGATAGCTGATATCAAGTGCCTTATAGAATCTCGTTTCCCGGGCATTCTTCTTTCCGGTGATAAAGTATTTCCCTTCAGGAGTGGCGCCATCGCCGGCGCGGGATTTGGGAATGTACCAGTGGGGTCCCATTTCAACTTTGTATTGATTTTCGATATTTCCTGACCGGACAAGAATGCATGTATGAGCGCTTTTATTGATGATCAATGCGACATTCTGGTTTTCCTTTGACCATGCAATCCAATCCCGGGCCCACCGGCGCCATTCGGGGATTCTCTGAAAGAATTTATTTTGCGCTGATTCCAGTTCCTTTTCGGTTTTATTCAGAGTGTTTTTCAACGGGTTGATCCACCTCGCTGTTGCTCTGTATTCCTTCTCCCTGTAAATACGCTGACTTTCGATAAAAGAAAGGTGATGTTGATTGATTTTTCTTTCAATGGATGGGTTTACCGGAAACAGATGATATCTTTCAGATAATTTTTTCAGTCTCATGCTTATCTGCCACAGGTCTGCTGCCAATGCCATCCTCAATGAATCCTTCCTGAAAAGGGTGATCGTAGAGGATCGTGCAGAACATTCATTAACAGAATCCGCAAGCAGGTGTACACGCGAAAAGTTTCTTCTGGAAGGATACAGGTTATTCTGAAAACGCCACTCTTCAAGCAGTTTTTTCCAGCTCTCCTGAGCGGCATGAAACCAGACAGGAGCATATCGTTCCGCTTCCATTCGTCCCGCTTTATCCAGATTGGGAAGGCAATGTTGAATGGTTTTCATGGGCGGCATCGGGGAGAATATCAGACTGGAGAACCATGCACAAACTACAACTCCAGCGGTCAGTATGGAAAGACAAACCTCTTTTTTCCGGATCAGGGAGTCTTTCTGATCTGGTTTATCGAAATGCATCAATCATATAACCGGTTCGGGGTGAACAGGAATACCCCGGTATAGCCTTATATTCGGGGTATACCGGGGTATAGGTAAGAATATACTTTTATCTGACTACAATGGATCAGTCAGGGTAATTTAACGTCCTTTTTTCGCGATCGCCTGCTTCAGTTCTTCGATGATCGACTGTATCTTCTGGTTGGCTGCAGCAAGTTTGTTCTTCGCGTTTTGAACATCCCCTTTTTCAAGCAGGGCGTTCACTTCAGGCAGGGAAGCTTCAACTGCGCTGATATCGTTCTTGATCGCTTCGAGAGCAGCCTTGCTCTCCTTGCCCCTGGGGGCTCTCGCCAACAGTTTTTTGGCATCCTGGATACCTGTTTTGAGAGTTCCTACGAGACCCTGAGCCTCTGCCTTCACTGCTTCTTTGCGCGCAGCCATTTTGGGTACCAGTGCCTCTGCCATGGAAGTCACTTTATTCAGAAGCCTCTCCACTTCTTTAAAATTACGCGTGAGAAAGAATTTGGATTTCTGATTCTCAAGCATGGCCAGGGCAGCATTCATCGTATCCTGCACTGCTTTAAATTCTGCCGGAAAATAAACGTTCACTTCGGCTTTTTTAGCAGCTTCGATTGCAGCATTGGCTGAATCAAGAGCTGCCTGCGGTGCTTTCGCACATCCGATGAGGATGATAAGAACCATTACCGCGCTTAATTTAATGATGTTGCTTGCTTTCATACTCTTTGCCTCCCTTAAAAAGGTTTACGGTATTTTGATTGATGATGATAATATCATCCATCATTGATTCCGTGTAAAATGAAGAAATCACTTTTAGAATAAAAATGGGAATGACAAATACCAGAGATCCGCGAGAAGAAGTATTGTAATTGAATACTTCCTTTATAGTAAATCATCTAGTTACGAATCCAGACACTATATCGACGTTATCTCCTGCATCCACAATATCTAAACAGATATAATATAAGTATTTTTCTCTGTTATGCAAGTGATTTTATAGCAAGTGTCCCCATAAAGGCACCCTGGAGAATGCGGAGAAATTGTCTGATTTGTATGATATCCCCCCGGAATTCACTACCCGGCGGGAGATACAATTATATAAGCTCAGTGACTCCAGGCACAGCAGCCTTCATTTCGGGAAGGACACCGAATTCCCAGCCTGGCGGGGTCAGATCCAGGACCGATGATTCCATTACCCAGTCCCATTTGAGTGCTCTCCCCGTATATGCGCTCATACGCCCCATGACCGCCGTCAATGTGCTCTCTGCAACCTGACGGCCTTCATTGACCGCTTTTCCGGTCCGAATGCTGTCGATCATTTCGGTGAATTCGAGCACAGCAGCGTCCGGAGATTCCCCTTCATACTGATAGGGACTGGCTCCTTCAATGATGCCGCTTCCAGAATAGAAATAGGCAGTGCCCTTTGTCCCCGTCACTCTCTCGTCCCTCCTGACTGTAAATTTGTCTATCTGAGTGCCGATATATCCGATTCTGACATCACCGGGATACAGGTATTCCACAGAAAAATGGTCGTACACATCTCCGAATTCCTGACCGTGACGCGCCTGGCGACCACCCACTCCGATGCACTGCACCGGATGAGATCCCATGATCCAGTTCATGATGTCCAGGTTGTGTACGTGCATTTCCACAATGAAGTCACCGGATAACCATGTCCAGAACAGCCAGCGTCTGATATGATATTCTATGTCAGTCCATTCCGGCTGTCTCAGCATTTCATTCTCCCTCCAGGTGCGCATGGCATTTCCGGACCTGACGCACTGTCCGCCTGTGATCGTTCCGATCGCGCCGTCATGTATACGTTTTATTGTCTCGCGATAGGAATTCAGCCTGCGCATCTGGGTGCCGGCCACAAGGGTCAATCCTTTCTGTTTTGCCAGTTCAGAACTCTCGATCACGGAACGCACACCGACTGGATCGACTGCAGCCGGCTTTTCAATGAAAACGTGCTTGCCTGCTTCCACAGCAGCACGGAGGTGCAAAGGCCTGAAATTTGGAGGTGTCGCCAGAATGACCATATCCGCATCGCAGGCAATGACCTTTTTACAGGCATCAAAACCTACGAAAGTGGTTTCCGGTGTTACTTTATAAATATCCTCGACCGGCAGGCCCCTTTCCTTCAGGTTTACCTTGATCTCGTCAGAGGCTGTTCTCATATGATCATGAAAGAGATCCCCCATCGCGACCAGCTGCACTCCTTTTGAGGATTGGGCACAGTCGATAATGCCGGCTCCTGTGCCGCGTCCTCCGCAGCCGATCAGTCCTACCCTGACCGTATCTGACCCCCGTTTGCATGGAGCATTCCCTTTTGCGCGAGCATCGCTGCTCCGATGGACGCAGAGGTCCTGATAAAATGCCTCCGTGTCACATTCTTCTTTTTAATGATGGATTTATCCTTCATGGCCGTTTCTCCCGTAAAGCAGGTTCATCCTGATGAGAATAAAGTACCCTCATTTACAGTCAGTGTCAACAGCGATTTACAGAAAACAGGCTATGTCGGGATCGGTCTTATTATAATAAAATAGTCGATCATTCTGTATTTGTTAATTT
>CAYXFJ010000265.1:0-4089 GCA_964464265.1 uncultured bacterium | reverse complement strand
AAGTGTGTGGGGTAGGTATAGCTCTGGATATAAAAAGTCTGGGGATCGGCCGGATGTTTTTCGATATTATAGATAAGTCCACCCTCAGGGCCAATGGAAACCCAGGTTCTTGCCTGTTCATCCGCAAAAACAGCCTGTCTGCTGAAAAAGATGACGATAGCAGCGAACAGTAAACAATTTTGATATATTGTTTTGTTAATGGTTGTTCCTTTCTGCCATTATTCCTCTTCACAGCGAAGAGGACAGCAATTCCTGAATCTTCGTTTTCATATTATCGAACTGATTCAGCATGTCGTCCGTACGGTACCGGACAGTTCCCTGCTGATCAATGATGAGGTATGTGGGCGGAATGTTGCCATAGGAAGCACCCACCTGATAAAGCGTTTTTATGGAACCATCATCCAGAATGAAAGGATAGGAAAGGCCTCTCTCGGCTACGTAGTTTTTAAGCCAGGTTATCGTTGTGGTAAAATTAATCGCCATGATGGCCAGCTGATCAGATGTAAAATCTGCCCCTACGACCCACTGCAGAGACGGCAACTCCGTCTGGATGCAGTCCTGTCAGGTGTGCTCGAAAAAGACGAGAAGAACCACTTTTCCCTTAAGGCCTGAAAGCGAGACAGGATTTCCCTTGATGTCCTGAGTGCTGAAATCAGGTGCAAGATTACCCACATACGGACCTGTTGTCGCCAGCCAGAAAAGGATATCGCTCGTCCTGTCCCTGAAGATCTCCACGGTCTTGGTCGTTCCGGCGCTGGCCTCATTGAACACGAATACTTTGTGGATGCCGATCATGATATTTTCGATTAAAGTAGGATTTTCGTGCTTTCCCGGAGCGTCGTCATCCAGTTTAACAAAAACCGAGTCCACGGAGGCAGTATCCATGACAGTTACATTCAGGGCACCTGTATAAGGATCCGGCATGGAAGCAGGAGGTTTACCGCATCCGCCTGAAATGAAGCATAGAATGAAGGCCAGAAAAACAGTACCAGACGTCAGTGCCTTTGCGCAGATGCAGAGGAGTTTATCATTTTTATCGGTTATATACATATATCTTAATCCTGTAACCAAGATTTAAAACGAATAGACGAATCCGAACAGATACGTATTCATCTGCACACTGAGATTGCTTTTATAAAGACGGTATTTACCGTAAATCTGGAGATCCGGATTGATTTCACGGTTCAACTGAACACTCACGGTATGGGATTTCAGATCATCCGGAATGATCACGTCCGTTTCTCCGAGGCTCACGTTTTCACTTCTGTTGGTATAGTAACGGTATTTGACCCTGAGCACAGTAGCCCAGTCAAGGTACTGGGCGATCTCCAGCGAAGGTGCCAGGGAACGTATGCCCATGTTGTTGTCGTACCATCTGAGATTCGCGTGCAGTGCGGTCTGGGTTGGCAGAAACTGGCTCAGCCAAACCGAGACCACGTGAGAGGTAAAATCAATGGTCTCTCCGGATGCTTCGTACAGTATGTATTCGAGAAGCATGGCAGTGGAAACGGTCAGCACCTGCCTGTATTTGAGACGCACGTTCAACGATCCCATCCGGCCGCCAACAGGCTCTGCATCCTTCCCGCGCCAGAAGTACTGCACATCACCCTGAAAAATGGTCAGGGGGCTTACGGTCCATTGAAATCCCAGCCCTGGCTGATAGGCATTGTATTCACGGGTATCCCGTATCACCTGCATTGCGACGAGGCCGACAAAAGCGTCACTTAAGCTGCGGGTGACCTTGAATTCCCCCATGTGCTGGCTCACATCCTCGCGCATCTCCGAGAACTGATATTTGAAGCTGAGAGCAGTGCTGGATCCCGCCAGACGTGTGAATTTGACCAGGCCTCTTTTTTCAGGGAAATTGACGATGAATGGGAGGGTCTGCTGATAGTCCCTAACGCCGTATTCGAAAACGATGGGCTCGGGATACTCATATTCGGAATAATCTGCGTACTGGAGCTCGATCTTGATCTTGTTTTTCATCTCAAAGGAATCGTCGTATCCCTGAGCAAACAGGGACAGGGGAAACAGCAGTGCGAGCAGTGCAGCGGGAAGGGCAGATTTAAAACTGGATTTTAATGTGAATCGGGGTTCCAACTGAACCACCTCCCTATCCTCAGGTCGGGCAGGCGGCAGCCTCCCCGACAAATCCTGTACCGTCTTCAATCTGTGTAAGATCGAGATCGTTGTCCAGGAGATTCATCATAATGGGATCGTTGACCTTGGTTTCCAGAAGCAGGGCGTTCGGAGCGCATCCCGCTGCAAGAAACAGGATCATTCCTGTCAGAAGAATAATGGCCGCTAAAAAATGTAGAATAATAGAGCATTTCATGGAGGAAGGCCTTAAAAATTCGGAATTTAAATCAATTATGCATAAAAATACATTCAAAGTCAAGACATTTTTTAAGCAGGGGGAATGAGAAGAAGTTCACGTAAATTCAAGGTGTTTTATTTGGGAATAATGAAAATAAGGCACGCCCGCGGGAATCAAGATGACGTATTTTTGGCGGGGATGTGTGGGAATCGAACCCACCTCCCGCACCTCTCGGTACGGGACAACGGATTTGAAGTCCGCGGAGCCCACCAGGGACCCATTCACCCCCACCGTGCACAAAATCCAGATTCAATATAATTAAAAAACGGTCAAGATTCAATGTCTGTCAGACAGTAAAGAGAAACAGTGTTCCCGCAGTTCAGGAGATCACTCTGATCTTACCTGCCTGAGAGTCCGTCACCCGGCCTATGATGCTCGCAGAGGCTGAGCCTCCTTTCTTCAGAATATCCAGAAGGCGGGGTGCTTTTGACATTTCGATGGAGATGAGAAGCCCTCCGGATGTCTGCGGATCAAAGAGTACACTCTTCATAGCCGGTGACGGTTCTCCATCGTAAAGGATATGCTCCCTAAAGGAAGATTCATTCTTCGTTCCCAGCGGGAGGATAATCCCCTGTGCTGCGAGATCCAGCGCTCCGCTGAAAACCGGGATTCCCGATACCTGTATTTCCATGGTTACGCTGCTTGCAACTGCCATTCCAGCTGCATGGCCCAGGAGGGAGAAGCCCGTTATATCCGTGCAGGCATTTGCGCCTGATTGGAGCATAGCTTCTGAGGCGGTATTATTCAAAGTGATCATGGATTCCACGACCGGATCCAAAAGCGAATCTCCCGCTGCATTCCTGATCGCAGCGAACGTGACGATACCCCCGCCTATGGGTTTTGTGAGAAGCAGAGCGTCTCCGGGCCGGGCGCCGGCATTGGTCACAATGCGCCGGGGATGGATGATTCCGCTCACTGCAAGACCAGCACGGAGTTCCGGATCGACCCAGGTGTGCCCGCCGCTGATCACTGCTCCGGCTTCATGCGCTTTTTCCGCGCAGCCTTTCAGTATCTCTGCTGCTGTGTCCGCATCCATTTTATGGGGAGGAAATCCCAGCAGGTTAAGGGCGGTCAGAACTTTTCCGCCCATGGCCCAGATGTCGGAGAGGCAGTTTGCAGCCACGATCTGGCCGAAAGTGTACGGATGGTCCACAACAGGAGTGAACACATCCACGGTTTGTACCAGGGCTGTTTCGTCCGTGAGCCGGTAAACGCTGGCATCGTCGGACGTTTCAGTTCCCACAAGCAGGTTCGGATCCCGAACCTGAGGGAGCCCATGCATGATGCGCGCCAACTGCGCGTGATCGAGCTTGGAGGCTCAGCCGAAGCAGCTGACGAACTGAGAAAGGCGTATATCTTTTTTATTGCCGGTCAGCGGGGTCACCTCCCTTCGTTCATTTTTCGCAATGCGAACAGATCCGAATGCCGCATGGAAAAAATTCACGGTGGATCCAGTTTGAGAGTTCTTTCTTCATTCTTTCAGGCTTCTTTGATCTCCACACCTCTCTGTCACACCGATGGAGTCCAGATAGGCCAGAAGCGGGACAGCATATTTACGAGTTGTACCAAGAAGCTGTTTCAGATCGCTGACCGTGGCTTCACCCCGTTCTTTCAGGTATGCGGTCACCTGGTCTGTGGCTTTTTCCACCGCTTTTCTGTGCAGCAGTATTCCCTCTTCGAGCCGTATCAATTCCCCGGATTCTATCATGAAG
>CAYXFJ010000264.1:0-4102 GCA_964464265.1 uncultured bacterium | reverse complement strand
CTGATTGACTATCCTTCCTCTCCTGTGGCCAGTTCCTCCTTCAGTATGCGGAAAAAAGTGTCCCTGGCATACCGCTCGATCCAGGGTACATGACCGCAATTTTTTAATAGGATGAACCGGAATGATTTTAAAATCCGTGTCAGCGGTTCCCGCACTCCTTCCGCTGGATGCGGGTCATGATCACCGTGAATGGCCACCACAGGACAGGAAATATTTTTGCCGGATTTTAGCAGTTTTCCGCTGCTCCTCCAGAAAACAGCCTCCTCCCAGACACTTTCGAATATGTCATACCTGGGAGCGATGGTTTCAGATTCTTCAGTGAACGGATCATAAGCATCCGCTTTCGTGAAAAGCTTCCCCAAACGTTCAAACGCGCTGTTCTTGTCTTCCGCCAGCGGATCTTCAAGGATGCGGAGCAGGGTCAGTACCTGTTTCCTCTCTTCCTCATCAAGACGGCTTATCCGTATTTGATAAATCAGGCCAGCATAATGTTCCTCAAAACTTCCACTGCTTACCAGGATCAGTTTCTTAACGGTTGCAGGATGCCGGGCAGCCGCCATATAGGCAAGCCAGGCTCCCCAGGAAAAACCGATCAGAGTGACAGGCAGATCCGCGTTTTTATCAAGGACACTATAAAGCTCATTCACCTGTCCTGTAAACGATTTTTCTGTTTGAAACGGCTCAAGAACTCCGGTACAGGCTGACAGCTCACGTGCCACAGGCGCGACCTGTCCCGGAGCCCCCGGTCCTCCATGTATGACAGCTGCAGTATAGGGAGGATTCCCATATTTCCTGAGGTTTTTTATCTGACTGTTCATACTCTCCCTGCCGGGAAACCTTTCCAATAACCGTAATTCTCTGCAGGTGGATGGGCACCGACGCCGTATTACCCGGTCAATACCAATCCTTTTCTAAATTTTATTCATCCAGACCTGCGCTGACCGGGACCACGAATACCTGAGGAGTACCGGAAGCATCCGATGTATAACATGCAAACCTGCCGCTCCTGCTTAAGGCAGGGTGCGCGTGACCGTATTGACCTCGTTTTGGGTCAATACTGGCGTTCGGCCAGCATAAAAAGAAGTCTTTCCCTGTTTTCAAATGGATCAGTATCAGCGGATTGTTATTGGGATCCTGTCCGTCAGACAAGAACCATTCACCATCGCTGGATGATACTCCGTGACCCAGCCGGATACTGTCATGTGTATAGTATTCACGCCAGTCGCCTCCCTGCTGGTCAACGGAACAGATCGAGACAGGAAGCCATCCGGGTGACGTTTTCTTGAAAAAGAAATACCTTTTTCCATCCGAAGACCATGTCAGGTGCGTGGCCTTGAATCCATAAGGCACGGTCAGGAACTGTCTGGCTTTTTTGGTTTTGATATCCACGATCCACGTCTTGGCACGCTTTTCCATGGGAAGCGTCATATCATCCTGCGTGTTTGGCAATGGAACAAAAGTGATCCGATCCGGATTGGCAGGAAGGATCATGGGGTGTGAAAATCCCTCCCCTATCCAGGTCAGAGCATGCTCCACCTTTCCGGTCTCCAGATCGATCCTGAAAATACAGGTTCCGCTGTCTGTACGTGTCGTGACCACCGTATACCGCGCATCCAGGGAGAAGGTATTCGAGAAACGGATATTTGTAGAAAATTTTCCCCGCAGGTCCATCCAGACCTTTTCCGAAAGACTGGAAACATCCGTTTTATATAATATATTTTCATGTACGTAGCATAAATTCCTGCCATCAGGATGCATTGTAAAACTGAAGGGCATCACTTCTTTTCCGGGAGCCAGCGGTACGATCTCGCCTGTCCCAAGATCAGATCTGTAAATCTGCCAGATACCGGACCTGTTGGATCCGAAGCACAGATACCGGTCGTCCGCAGTAAAAGCCTGCCTCTCGTAGTAGACGGCAACACTCATTGAGTCATGATCTGTTATCTGCCATACTTCTTTCCCTGTTTTGGGATCCTCAAATTTTTTCCACTCCACAACTTTCTCTGGTTTTGTGCAGGATGACAATTGTATCAGAATAACGGCTGCAGCCCATGAAAGATGCGCTGACTTCATGTTCCTGTCTCCTCTGTTTCTCCATTTTGTGTGACCGGCCATTCAGAACAGGTGTCCTTCACCTGCCGCCTGCCTTCCGCCTCTGTTGTAAGAAAGTGCAATCCGGATACATAATGTGAAAAGACTTCTTGAAAGGATCAGAGAACTGGACCCGGAACGCCATTCAGACGCACAAATCCCAATCCGGATCAGGCGAGCTTTTTAATGATGTCGTCGACACTGTGAAACACTTCTTTTGGTTTGAGATCGATCAGAGATTCCACTTTATTGTAACCCCAGGATACAGCGCCACACGGAATTTTCGCCTGGTTTGCCGCCTGGATATCCCTGATCTCATCGCCGATGCAGAAGGCTTCCTGTGGCGGGATTCCGCTTTTTTTCAGTATTTTCTTCAGTTTCCCTGTTTTATGGAAAATAGACGCCCCGCATTCGTAGAACTGTATCAGCTGCGAATTTTGCGGCCCCAGTATGTGATGGACATTCTTGCATGAATTCGAGGTAACCACTGCCAGAAGTATTCCTATTTCAGAAAAATGTTTCAACATCCTGTCCACACCTTCAAACAGGCGAATGGTATGGATTTGCTCATTCATCAGTGAATGCATATATCTGGCCATAAAAGGGATTTTCCACAGAGGTATGCGAAGGTGTTTGATCATTTGAGCCGCATCGTATCCTCTGAGCTCATCCTCTTCGCTTATGTCAATCCTCCGGAATTTGTACCTGTCGGCCATGTGATTGGTTATACTTTTAAACCAGCTGAACGTGTCAGCCAGCGTACCGTCAAAATCAAAAATGATGAGCTTGTAAGTCAATACGAATTTCCTTTCTGATCATTATTGGACTATACTCATTTCTCCATATCCGCAAACCGGACAGGCATTTGTTTATTATAACAAATTTATTCAAAAAAAGGAACTGATAATTCACTCATCCTGTCATCCTGGGAAAAAAGGTAATTATGGACTTGTTTTGTTGCTGTTTCGGTATTTATATTTAGAATCGCTTTATACATAAAGCAAACGGCATATACAAGTGCACATTTTTATTCGTACCGGAAACAATGACATGCATTATTTCAGTTAAGGAAAAATCTTTTGACTTTCCCTGCTCATGAAAAACATTTCGGGAATCCCCTATGCATCGTCTGTCAGAACAAAGACACGGTCAGGTTTACCGTTAAATACCGCAAGCATCCGGTAACTGTCATTCAATGCATGGACTGCGGGTTCCTGTTCATACCCCCTGTTTTCCGCAAGACCATAAAGTATGAAAAATACAAATCTCCTGAACTGGTTTCAGAAGTTGCCCGGGGAAATCCGTGGCTGAAAATCCAGAAGAATTTAAGCCGTTTCCGGATCATCAGGCATTACGTGAAGTCCGGATCCCTGTACGATATCGGATGCGGATTCGGTCACTTCCTTCTCACGGGAAAACAGCTGGGATTTAAGGTAACGGGTGTTGAAATCAGCCGGGAAAACGTGCGTTTCGTACGAGAGCAGCTCGGTATTGAAATCGAGGACAGGGATTTCCTCGAGGTGGATGAAAACCGTCAGTTCGATCTCATGACCCTCTGGGATGTGCTGGAACATGTGGATCATGCGGATCTCCTCATTGCAAAAGTATCGCGAATGCTGAAGCCCGACGGATATATAGCGATTCAGGTGCCGCAGATCGACAGTTTTTTTGCAAGGGTGTTAAAGGAAAAATGGTGGGCTATCGGTCTGGATCACGTGAATTACTTCTCAAAACGAACGATCACGAAACTGCTCCATGACAACGGGATAGAAACGAGGCGGATTATACCTTCCATTGAATTAAAGTATCTTCTCCTGTATGCCATCCTCCCTCTATTCAAACGAAATAAAGATAACCGAAGCCTCTCCGGTGTGGAACGTCAAAAAACCTTTAACCGTCTGACGAAAAAACCCCGGTGGATGCCCGAGCTCATGGTTTTCCCAGACAATACGGTTGGGAAAATGGCCTCATTCTTACGGATGACGGATGAAATGATCGTCATCGGGCAGAA
>CAYXFJ010000263.1:0-4123 GCA_964464265.1 uncultured bacterium | reverse complement strand
CGTCATCAGGGACAGCATACGGTTTGTGAACAAAGCACAGAAAAAAATAAACATACTCACGGTCAAAACGAGCTGCGGCTGCACGGTCCCGGAACTGGACGAGACTTCCATCGCATCCGGGGATACTGCGGTGATCCCTTTCTCCTTCAACACGCAGGGATTTTTCGGTACTGTCCGTAAAACCCTCACCATTGTCTTTGATGAAAGAGAGATACCGGCAGAGAAGATCACGATCCAGGTGACATCGTTCAGTGAAGTGGAACTGGAACCGCGGTATTTTTATCTGCAGCGTATCAAACAAAACGCCGACTCCCTGATCACGAAAACTCTTTGCATTAAAAATCATTCCGCACAGCCGCTCAAAATCGTTCGTATTCAGACCGACAATACCATGGTCCGGGTTTCCCCGGACAGCGGCACGGTGAAGCCGGATGAATCTGTCAGTTTTAACGTCACGATCAGGCCGTCCCAGAGCGGTTACAAACATGCCCGTATCGTCATCACGACAGACCATCCCGTGAAATCCAGGCTGGAAGTACCGGTGTTTCTCTACATTTTATAGCGGTTTGCTGCAATTGCACCTGACTCTCGAGGGAGACATGTCATGCTCCAGACCCTCAAAAGGATCCTCATCACCGGATGCGCCGCTCTGATCCTCGGATTTCTAGTGAATCAGGCACATCCCCGGGGGATCGGATGGCGCCTGCTTTTACTCTCCGTGGATGCACAATCCAGAAGAGAAGCATGGAATCCCATCTCCGCGGATTCCGCGTTCGTTCATTTCATGATGCGGACAGCCGTTTTCATCGATATACGACCCGGAGAGGAATTCGCACTGGACCATATACCGGGTGCCCGGTCCGTTCCTTTCCATGATTTTTTCAGACATCCGTTCATAGGCCGGGAGCGCGAGGGGGTCCTTGTCCTGTATGCATTTGAGCCCATGAGCACCCGGCCGCGGCTCGTTGCCCAGCAGCTCGGGAAAATGGGATATACAGGCATCATGTTTATCCGGAACGGTTTCTCGGAATGGCTGGAGCGCGGCTTCCCAACGGAAAGAGGCGGGCAATGAAAGAATGGAAGATCTGGTTATGGCGCCTGCTGCGTATCGGCTTCGGATGCCTGCTCATAGCAGCTTCTATCGATAAGATCCGGCATCCGCTTGATTTCGCACTGGCAGTGGAAAATTACAGGGTTCTCGGAGAGGAAGCGTCCAGATGGGTGGCTTTATTCATACCCTGTGTGGAGGCTTTGACCGGGATATTCCTGATCGCAGGATTCTGGCCTGATGCAGCAGCATGGATCAATCTTCTATTGATGATGATCTTTCTTGTTCTGGTCATCCAGGCTTATGCCAGAAGGCTAGATATCAACTGCGGCTGTTTTTTCGTACAGGGAGAGAGCAGGATCGGCCCTCTGAAGATTCTTGAAAACAGTCTCTATGCCGTATTTTCTGCCCTGCTTCTGAATCTTACCGTGATGCTCGGCGCATTCAGGCCTGAAGGGAAACACCCGATTTTAATATTCTGAGACTGCTGTACGAATTTCTCTCTTCCTGTCAAGCCCCTAATAAATAAGGAGACCTCATGAAATCCCATCATCTTTCTATCGGGAACAGCGTTTCCTTCTCCAAAACCGTCTCAGAGAGCGATGTCATGCTGTTTGCCGGCATTTCAGGCGATTTTTCCCCGAACCATGTGGATGAAGAATTCATGAAACGGTCTGCATTCGGCCGTCGCATAGCCCACGGTGCCCTGCTGGTGGGATACATGTCCAGAACATCCTCCATGATCATCGAACAGTTTGTTCCGTCTGACGCTAATGAAACTCCTGTTTCTGTCGGCTACGACCGCATCCGTTTTCTCAAGCCTGTATTCCTTGGGGATACCGTTACCGTGCATTACACCGTGGAAGAGATCATCCCCGAAAAGAAGAGAGCGGTCTCTAAGGTCGAAATCCACAACCAGAAGGGAGAGCTCGTGGCAGTAGCGCGCCACATCCTGCAATGGGTACCTTCCCTTTGACAGGCATCCGGATAAAACCTCGCTTTATAAGCCGTAAACCAGAGAATATCCTTCTTCTTATTTGCATCACGGCTGCAGCTGCAGGGAAAACCTCCTACACGGGCTATCAAAAAGATCTCCTTCCGCTCGTGCATGCCGTACAGAAGAACAGCCAGCAGGCATATTCCGCAATACAGTCGGTTTCTTTCAAGGGTTTTTCCAGAGCCTACATATACTTCGGATATTCTCCTCTTGAAGTGGATATGGTGCCCGTGATCAACGAGTATTATTACGACGGATTCTGGATGAAACCCGATTCCCTGCGCATGGTCGTGCGCGCCCTTCGCGATATCCGGACCGATACGACCCAGAACCGTATACTGGAATCCATGCCTCTCCCCAATCCCTTTCATTTCACCTACGATGCTTCAGCCCTCGGTATGGACAAAGAGGACAATGATGGTGATGAGGATATAGTATGGCCGCTCTATCCGTTCGCTCCCGGAGCGGATTCCCTTTACAGGTATGTCCTCGAAAACGAGATCGGCTTCGGCGACAATGTCATCTATGTGCTTCATGTGGAACCGAAACGGCCGGATTTCCCTGCTGTTACCGGTACCTTCATGGTGGATGTTTACAGAGAGGAGGTCGTCGGATCGGATGTGCAGTTCACGAAAGAGACTTCCGTCATTGTACGCGCGCAAAAAAAGGAAGGCACACTGTTCCGGCTCCTGGTGAGGGGGGAAGATCAGCACAGGGTGAAGACCGAAAAACAGCTTCTCTATTCCACCTACTGGCTTCCGATGCAGATGGAGGAGGAGTTCCTTCTTTATCTCTGGGGCATGAACATCAAGATATACAGGCAGCTGACCTTCGATTCCTATCTCGTAAATCCGGAAGAGCCGGACACGACGCTGCTCGCATCCGAAAAAATTGTATACCGCCGCGACCCGTTGCTTGAAAAGGAATTATTTCCGGAGATTTCGACTCCCGCACGTCTGTCGCAGAAAGAGCAGGAAGCGATCGTAAGCCATATCAGGGACAGGCTTGCAGCGAAAGGTCTTTTCGACAGGATCATCGGATCCGAGGACATGGCCAGGGAAGCCGGGAAAATGGCCCTGGAAAAACGGTTCGGCCGGACTCTTGATTTCGCTCAGGCACTGGGGAGGATCCTGGTGTATAACCGGGTGGAAGGGCTCAGGCTGCAGGGCAGTTTCGGGATTTCGCAGTGGCCTTTCAGAAATGCATCTGTTTCGCTCGGGGCAGGGTACGGCCTGGGCGATAAACGATGGAAAGCCGAAGCCGCCGTTCTTTCTTACCTGAATTCTTCGAGAACCGTATTTGCTGATGGAGCTGTATTTCAGAAAACAGGTTTCGAAGAAAGCCGTCGGGATATTTCGACAGGCATGAACTCTTTTACGAGCCTTCTCTGTAAGGGAGATTACAGGGACTACTTCTATCAGAAGGGAGTACAGATGGGTGTGGGAATAAGACCCACATCCCAGACCGCATTGAAAGTGGAATACATCGATCAGACTGAAACAGGAGCCCGCGTTCACAGCAGTTTCAGCCTTCTCCGTTATAAAAATGATTTCCGTATCAATCCGGAAATTCTCGAGGGTCAGTTCAGGGGTCTCTGTCTCTCTTTCATTTACAGCTCTTACCGGTATGACGGAGAAATCCGTCTTGAACATACGGACAGGTTTCTGAAAAGCGATTTTTCCTTCCGCTCTGTTTCAGGCAGGTTTGAAAGCCTGTGGCCCGTCTCACAGCACTCGGACCTCCGCATTCTCACCAGAGGTGCATGGTCATGGGGTGCTGTTCCCCCGCAGCGCTGGTTCGACATCGGCGGAAGAATACCTTTCAACTATCACGGACATCTGAGAGGCCTGGAATACAAATCCTTCACCGGAGACCGCATGGCCTCCGGGATCGTGGAATATACGGTCAAAGGAAGTGCTCTGGCCGGGCGGATGTGGCAGGGTATCAGGGCGCTGAAGCTGACAGTATGGGGAGGTCTTGTCTGGAGTTCTCTGTCGGAACCCTCCCTCCGGCTGGCTCGAGGACTGGATGTGCCTTCCCTGCCCGCATCCGGCCTTTACTATGAGGCAGGAATGGGC
>CAYXFJ010000262.1:0-4162 GCA_964464265.1 uncultured bacterium | reverse complement strand
GGTTGAACGGGATAAAAACCATCCTTGTGTGATCATCTGGTCCATGGGAAACGAGGCAGGAGACGGAGTGAATTTCGAAACCTGTTCCGACTGGATTCATAAAAGGGATCCATCCCGTCCTGTACATTATGAACGGGCAGAAGAGCGTCCCCATGTCGATATATTCAGTCCCATGTACATGCGAATCCCTGGACTTAAAAAGTACGCGAGCAAGCCCCAGACCCGGCCCCTCATCCTCTGTGAGTACGCTCACGCCATGGGCAACAGTGTAGGCAATCTTCAGGATTACTGGGATGTCATCGAAAGCGAGCCTCAGCTTCAGGGAGGCTTCATCTGGGACTGGGTGGATCAGGGAATATATAAAACCACTTCCGACGGAAGGCCGTTCTGGGCTTATGGCGGAGATTTCGGAGATACATGGACCGATGGCAATTTCTGCTGCAATGGTCTCGTACAGGCTGACCGGAAACCGAATCCTCATCTGTATGAAGTTAAAAAGGTATACCAGTACGTGAAGGCGGAGGCTGTGAATCTGGAAAAAGGACAGATCCGGATAAGGAACAAGTACGACTTCATCAGTCTCGATGCGTTTAAATTGGAGTGGGAACTGAGCACGAGCGGTGCTGTGGTGCAGAACGGGTCCTCTCCCTGTCCTGCACTGAAACCGGGAACCTCTGCTCTCATAACCATCCCATTTAACAAACCAGAAATAAATCCAGGGGACGAATGTCATATGACTGTTCGTTTTACGCTGGCAGAGGATCAGATCTGGGCGGAAAAGGGACATATCGTGGCATGGGATCAATTCGATATGCCCTTCAAAAATGCGGCCAAACCTCCTCCTGTTGTTCCATCACCTTCGATCCGCTTCTCGGAATCCGACGAGAGTATCTTTGTGAAAGGGAGCGGATACGAATATCGCATCGGAAAAACTTCCGGAGCACTGGAATCCATGGAGATCGATGGGAATCCTTTCCTCAGAAGTCCCTTAATTCCCAATTTCTGGAGGGTTCCCACGGACAATGACATAGGAAACCGTATGCCCGTCAGACTGTCTGTATGGCGTATGGCAGGTCAGACGCGTGTGGTCGAGAATATAGAGACCTTGCAGAAAGATTCTACCAAAATACAGGTCTCTGTATCCATGCGAATCCCTGCCGGCGGTTCTTCTCAAAAACTGACCTATACGTTTATATCCAATGGCGACATCCTGATCGAAAATGCTTTTCAGAGCAGCATGGACCTTCCGGAAATGCCGCGCTTCGGCATGCAAATGGGATTACGGGACGATTTCCGTCAGTTAAAATGGTACGGCCGCGGACCGCATGAATCTTACTGGGACCGCAAAACAGGTGCAGCGGTGGGTCTTTACAACGAGACCGCAGATGATGTCCATATCTATACGCGGCCTCAGGAGGCCGGAAACAAGAGTGATGTGAGATGGTTCACACTGACCAATCCTGAAGGTGAAGGTATACTCGTCGTGGGTCATCCCCATATAGACTTTTCTGTTTGGCCGTTCACCATGGATAATTTAGAGCGTGCCGGACATTCATTCGAGCTCGAGAAAGCGGACTTTCTGACAGTCAATATAGACTACAAGCAGATGGGAGTTGGAGGCGATGACAGCTGGGGAGCCCGTACTCATCCTGAGTACATGCTGACTGCCAGATCCTACACCTACAGTTTCCGGATCACCCCTGTAAGGACAGGCGGAGAGACACTTACAGAATCCCTGAAGCGCAGGTACGAATAGATATATAGGTGAACGGAAAAAGTATTTTGAAGGATGGGAGCAATACCATGGAAAAGGTGACAAGACGCGGGTTTTTAAGGGCAGCAGGAGGAGCGCTTCTCTTTTCCCATTCACTCCTCTCCTGCAATTCCCGGCGCAAACCCAATATCATTTTCATTCTGGCTGATGATCTGGGGTACGGAGATCTTGGATGTTATGGTCAGCAAAAGATAAAGACCCCATCTCTCGACAGGCTCGCAAAAGAGGGTATGCGTTTCACACAGCATTATGCAGGAACGACGGTGTGCGCCCCTTCAAGGTGTTCTTTGATGACCGGTTTGCATACGGGACATGCATTTGTAAGGGGCAATGTTGAGATCAGCGGGTACCAGCTGGCGATCCCGGAGGAAACGGTGACCGTCGGGAAAATACTGAAGAAAGCGGGATATTCGACAGGTGTGATCGGAAAATGGGGGCTCGGCGGACCCGAAACGTCAGGTCATCCCATTCGTCAGGGATTCGACTATTTCTTCGGTTATCTCGGACAGGTTCAGGCCCATTTTTATTACCCTCCGGATCTCTGGGAAAATGAGACTCAGATCATTCTGGAAGAAAACAGAGACGGCGGGCAGAAGCAGTACAGTCACGATCAAATCGCTTTGAAATCCCTGGAATTCATAAGGAAGCATTCTAAAGGACCTTTCTTCCTTTACCTGGCTTTCACTATCCCCCACGCTGAACTGATGGTTCCGGAAGACAGCATGCGGCCCTATATGGGCCGGTTTCCGGAAATCCCCTATACAGGTACGCATTACGGATCCCAGCCGAATCCAAGAGCTGCTTACGCCGGAATGGTATCCCGTATGGACAGGGATATAGGCCGAATCCGGGATCTTCTGGCTGAACTGTGTATCGAACGTGATACGCTTATTATGTTCAGCAGTGATAATGGTCCGCATCAGGAGGGAGGGAACGATCCTTCCTTTTTCGGGAGCAGCGGTCCGTTCCGGGGTATCAAAAGGGATCTTTATGAAGGAGGGTTAAGGGTCCCCCTGATCTGCTGCTGGCCCGGAATGATTCAGGAAGGAACTGTCACGGATCATGTCTCCGCGTTCTGGGATCTCTTGCCCACGATCTGTGAGCTTTCCGGACAGAGACCGGTCACCACGGACGGCATTTCCTTTGTTCCGGCCTTGCTGGGAAAATCCCAGAAAAAGCATGAATCTCTTTACTGGGAGTTTCACGAGCGCGGCGGCAAACAGGCCGTTCGAACGGGAAAATGGAAGGGAATCCGCCTCAACGTCGGTACGGATCCTGAAGGTCCTGTCGAGATCTACGATCTGGAGAAGGATCCCGGGGAAACCATGAACATCGCGTCATACCACCCTGATATTGTGAAGAAAATAAAGGGTATCATGAAAGATGCCAGAACACCTTCTCTGATGTTCCGTTTCGGCCGGCAGGAATGAATTGATCTGTTCAGGAAGCCCCCCGAAAAAAAATGCATCTTTACGAGGAAAGAATAAAATATGAACAGACGCACATTCCTTCTGGCCATGTCTTCTTCCGTCTTCCTGCCCCCTTTCCGTGCAGAGAGACTCTTCCATGGATGCCGCGCCGGTCAGAAAAAACCGAACATAATCCTTTTCCTCATTGATGACATGGGCTGGAAAGACCTCGGCTGTTATGGCTCCACGTTTTACGAGACACCCCGTATCGATGGACTGGCATCCGGAGGTATTCGTTTTCTCCAGGCTTACGCTGCATCACCTGTCTGCTCACCGACACGTGCAGGTATTATGACAGGAAAACACCCGGCGCGTCTTCATATCACGGACTGGATCGGCGGCCGACAGGCCGGAAAGCTTTTACCGGCAGCCTCTCTTCAGCAGCTGGCACTGGAGGAAATCACGATAGCGGAAATTTTAAAAAATTCCGGATATGCCACTGCGCTCATTGGAAAGTGGCATCTGGGCAATATGCCATTCTGTCCCGAAAACCAGGGTTTTGATCGTAACACAGGAGGACATGGAGCAGGACATCCTGCATCTTATTTCTATCCTTATAAAAATGATCAGAAAAAATGGGATGTACCTCACCTTGAAAATGGCTTGGAGGGGGAATACCTGACAGACAGGCTCACTGAAGAGGCCATATCCTTTATCCAGTCCCATCGCCGCGGACCTTTCTTTCTGATGCTTTCGCATTATGCCGTACACACACCTGTTCAGGCAAAAAAGGAATACGTCGATAAATACAAGATAAAGAATGCAGGCATGGCGAGTGAAGCAGGTGATAAGGATGGATTTTCTCTGGAAAGGAATGCCTATTCCCGCCTCAAGCAGGACGATCCCGTATATGCAGGCATGGTCCAGAGTGGGGATGAAAGTGTCGGGTCCGTTCTGGCTTCTCTTGAAAAACTGGGAA
>CAYXFJ010000261.1:0-4172 GCA_964464265.1 uncultured bacterium | reverse complement strand
GACTTGAGCCGCACGCGGTGATCCAGATCCCCCTCCGCGAGCTTATGGGATGCGAATGCCAGCTGTTTGATGGGCTTCAACATCCCGTTGGCCAGAAAGATGGCAAGAATCAGGGCACCTGTGATGCCTGCGAGGGTGACTCCCAGAAAGAGCAGCACCGTGGCCCTTCTCATATCCCTGAACCTTTCCTCCAGCATGCCCACATAGAGTATGCCGACTATGGCATTGTCGCTGTTCCGTATCGGCTCATAAGCGGTGATGTGCCATGCATTGACTACGAAAGCTCTTTCAATCCAGGGTAAGCCCTTGTTCAGCACCTGGTCGTACACTTCCCGGGAAACCTGCGTTCCTATCGCCCGGCTACCGTCCTCCCGTGTCACGTTCGTCGAAATCCGCAAATCGCCCTGAAAAATAGTGGCCGTACCGATGTCCTTCCCCTTGTAAAACTCTCCCTGGTAGACCGTCTCCTTGATCTTGTCCACGATCTCATATTTACGGTTCAGGAGCACTCCACCGTATAGAACCCCGAGCAGCCGCCCATCATCCTCCATGACCGGGGCAATGGCAATCATGAGCATACCGCTGGTCTCCTCTTCTTCTTCCCTGGGCATGACCATCGGAATGGGGATGATACGCGTTCGCGCACGCTCTGCAAGATCCTCTCCCTCTTTGATCAGTTCCTCCCTGTTGAACAGCTCTGTGGAGGACACCGGCTGCATCCCATCGATCACTTTCCTGATCAATCCATTCTGCATGTCTCCAACCATTTCCGGATTTCGGGACCTGATGATCACCCTGCCCACGGCATCCGTGAGGGTCAGAATATCGAGACCCTCCTGATTGCGGATGATGGCCAGTACTTCTCGTAAAGATCCCAGATCCTTTTTGATCAGGTTCTCCCTGAGGAAAAACCGCATGGAGGTCAGGCGGATGACTTCCTCCACTTTCTCCAGATTGTCGAGATAGATGACCCTTGCCGAATTGAGGTCCATACGCACCTTTTCCTGGGCCTGCCGTATGATCACGTCCCCGGTCAGACGAAGACCTACCAGCATGGAAACCACACCCGTAATGATCACCACCAGGAGGAAACTGGCGATCATTTTGGAATGAATGGAGATGCGCATCGTTACTCCCTGTCCCGTCTCTTTTGATCAGGTAAAATAACTCATGAAAATAATAAACAACTTGCCCGAGGAATGCAAGGAGAATTTTGCCGGGAAACGCTGAAACGATCATCCATCGAAATACTGTCCTTTCATCCATGGGCGGCCACAACCGGTTCCAGCCGGCTTTTACCGGAAGATGTCCACTTCAGGACGGGTATTATTTTTATAAAAAGATACTTGATTATCAAAAATATTCGTCTTATACTAAAAGGGTTTCTTCCCTGAAATCCTTTCAAAAGCATTTGTCCCATTGTCTGGCACAGGTTGACCGCAGGGCAGGGCTGCATCGGATCGTCCTGCAGGCACAGGTCATGCCGGCAACTGCCAGTGATAACGGCAACCCGCCGACCGGTCAATCTGTATGCGCTGGTCCTGCCTGCCACGACCAGCGGTTGACAGGAGGAACGCACAGTTTATGACCGCAGTGGGAAAACGTGTATACGGGATTTTTTCATTTTTCCGCAGGTACGCGCTTTTTTCTGGAATTCTCGTCGCGATGCTGGTTTTCCTTGCAGCGCACCGTGCCATCAAGTACACCTCCTCCAATGCATTCTGTGATGCATGCCACACGCACCCTCACGTGACCGAATCCTGGAAGCTTTCCACTCATTACAAAAATGAAAGCGGCGTGATCGTCAACTGTGTGGAATGCCACCTCCCTCCGGAAGGGGTTCCCTATCTTGTCGAAAAAACGCGCCTGGGTGTACGGGATGCTTTTGCAACCGTTTTCAAGGATAAATCGAAGATCGACTGGGATGAAAAAAGCAAACTTTCCCATGCAGTAACCTACACATTCGATCTTTCCTGCACATACTGCCATGCGGAACTTTTCAGCGTGAACCTTTCCGAAAAGGGAACGGATGCCCACGTTTATTACTTCCACAAAAAGGGGGAGGTCCGCTGCATCAACTGCCATCTGAACGTGGGGCATTTCTCTGAAGTAGCGGCCGAAGAGGTAAGACTTGCGGAAACAGCGGTTGAAAAATGGAGTTCCACACTTCCACCCAGACCCGTAACACCCGATACCTTCATGGATTATCAGGAAAATATCCCGGGCACGGATGTGATCTTCGAGATGGTCGCCATCCCGGGCGGTGAGTTCGATATGGGAAGCCCGGAATCCGAATTCAATCACGAGAAAAACGAATCGCCTGTGAGCAGGGTGCGCATCAGCCCCTTCTGGATGGGCAGGGCGGAAGTGAGCTGGGATGAATGGGAATGCTATTACGAGAAAACCGCCACCATGGGAAAATACGCCTCGATTGAAGAGGGCATTGTGGCTGTGGACGCCACAACAGGCCCCACGCCTCCCTACGGGTCTCCTGATCAGGGATGGGGCAGAGGCACACGTCCGGCCATAACCATGACACATCATGCGGCAATGAAATACTGTGAATGGCTCTCTTCTGTAACAGGTGTCGATTACCGCCTGCCCACAGAAGCAGAATGGGAATATGCATGCAGGGGAAATACAAAAAGTCCATACTTTTTCGAAGCAGATCCTGCGAAACTGACACGCAGGCGGTGGCTCAACCGGATTACAGGCACAGATACGACTGTCATCCAGCGTTTCGTCTGGTACGA
Source organism: uncultured bacterium (assembly GCA_964464265.1). Lineage (GTDB taxonomy): Bacteria > Zhuqueibacterota > QNDG01 > QNDG01 > DSAB01 > CAYXFJ01. Next base: position 1,419 of record CAYXFJ010000261.1, on the reverse strand, counting down.
AATGAACAGTGGAGGGAAAACGTATCCTGCCCGCACACGGCAGGCCAATCCTTTCGGACTTCTCAACATGCTTGGCAATGTGCGTGAGTTCTGCCTGGACTGGTACGCTCCGGACGCGTACAGACTGTTTGCCGGTGATGAGATCACGGATCCCAAAGGCCCTGCCTCGGGCGCAGAATATGTGATACGGGGAGGATCCTACAAAAGCGACGCGAAAGACCTGCGAAGCGCTTCACGGGATCATACGGATCACGACAGGTGGATGCTTACGGATCCACAGTCTCCCAAGAGCATCTGGTGGTATTCGGACTGTTTCGACGTGGGGTTCCGCGTGGTCAGACCCCTGCGGGTGCAATAACTCAGCAGGCACATATGGTAACTGAACCATGTCCGGTTCCGCGCAGTGAGACCTTTGCGGGACGGGTGGCAGGCAGGAAAATCCTGTCTCAGACAAAAATTCCATTTTTCATACATGAATCCCTTTCACAAGGAGGATGGATATGAAAACTGAAGACTCAAACATCTCCAGACGTAATTTTCTGGGAACAGTGGCTGTTGCAAGCTCGGCCATACTGGCATGTTCCAAATCCACATCACCCCAGCAGCTGAACCTCCCGCCCATGCTGGACGTGGCGCCGGACGGCCTTCCCCTGCGGGCGGGCGTGATCGGATGCGGCGGACGGGGCAAAGGGGCAGCTCTGGATTTCCTGAAGGCAGGTCCCAATCTTCAGATCGTTGCACTGGCAGACACATTCCAGGACAGGCTTGACACTGCCAGAAAGGATCTCACTGAAAAAGGAGGCCAGACCATACCCGAAAACCGCTGTTTCGTCGGACTGGAAGCTTATAAGAAAGTGATCGATCTTCAGGATGTGAATGTGATCATCACTGCCGCACCCCCGTTCTACAGGCACATACATGTCAAGGCAGCCGTAGAAGCCAAAAAGCACGTGTTCATGGAAAAACCCGTATGCGTGGATCCTGTGGGTGCCCGTTCGATCATGGGCACAGGGGACAGGGCCGCTGCATTCGGTCTTTCCGTCGTCACCGGCACGCAGAGGCGCCATCAGCAGGATTATGTCGAGACCTATAAACAGATCGCCGGAGGTGCTATCGGAGAGATCGTGGCAGCGCGTTGTTACTGGAACCAGAGCCAGCTCTGGTACAGGGAGCGGCAGAAGGGATGGTCTGATCTGGAGTGGATGATCCGCGACTGGGTGAACTGGACCTGGCTCTCGGGAGATCACATTGTCGAGCAGCATGTGCACAACATCGATGTCATCAACTGGTTCACAGGCATGCATCCTGTAAAAGCCGTGGGATTCGGCGGACGCACAAGACGCGTCACCGGCGATCAGTTCGATTTCTTCAGCGTGGATTACGAGATGCCGAACGGTATGCCCGTGCACAGCATGTGCC
>CAYXFJ010000260.1:0-4178 GCA_964464265.1 uncultured bacterium | reverse complement strand
CCCTGACCACCGGAGACTCATCGGTAAGATAAGGGAAAAGTCCGTTGCAGGCAGACAGGTCGTTCCTCGTTCCCAGCATCCGGATGATCCTTGCTCTGGTATCAGGAGGAGTATCTTCGCACTTTGCCACCCATCTCAGTGTGATGTTCCTGCCCTGTAAGTTTTGTGCGAGTTCGAGCGCTTTACCCTGGACAGCAGGATCCGGATTGTCCACAGATTCGAACAGGATATCCAGTCCTGCCATGCCCGGACTTCTGGCAAGAAGTTCCAGTGCGGCAGGAGCAGCATTCCCGGCTCTTTTGGAGGTGAAGAGCTCACGGGCCAATTTTAGAGCAGTTTTATGCTTTCCGGATTCATACAGGCGCCGGGCATAGAGGAGATAACAGTCTGAAAGAAAATCAGCGTTTGCCGCATCCCCGGCCAGAAGCGGCCTGATGGCTCTGGCTGCGTATCCGGATCCCATGTTCGCCAGACTGAAGAGAGCGGTTTCTCTGAGTACCGGATCAGGATCTGAAAGATAGGGGCGGATCTTTTTTTCTGCTTTTTTGTACCTCAATTCCCCCAGAGCCTTGATGAGAGCTGCCGTCCTGTGGCCCGGGAGCTCTTTGAGAATGTTCTTTGCCGCTGAGTTCGTGCCGATGGCGATCATGGCCTGTACCGCAGGATCCATGAGATCCGGATCCGAAAGATATTCCGAGAGTGCGGGTACGGAGAGATCCGAACCGATGATCTCAAGCTGGCGGATGAGGAAGGCTTTTGCGGATTTATCCGCAGCCCCGAGAGATTTCAGGAAAACGGATTCCATAAGTATCTTTTTATCCGTTGATCCCGGGCGGCTTGAGTAAACGGCAAGACCGTTCAGGGTATATTCAATGGATGGAATATTTTCAGCGCCGGAGCTGAGACCCGAACAAACCTTCATAAGGCTGTCCGTGCCCATGTTCAGCAGGATCAGAGAGAGGCGGTCTCTTTCATCCGGATTACGCGCAGGCATTCGTGCAAGTACCGAGTCAATGCCCGCAGGCTCTTTCTCCTGTGCCCTTGTTCCGGCAGTGAAAAGAGACAGAGTCATGAGGACTGTGAAGAGATATTGAAATACTTTCATCGCATATTACTCCACAAATAAAATTCCGGATTCCCGGCGGTCATGGCGAAAGATGCCAGGGAGATCTCATGGTCTGGTAAATGTACCGGTTTGCTTCCGGATCATTGACAAACCGCTGGGATCCGGGATCGAACGTAAGTTTCCTTCCCAGCTGGACTGCAATCTTCGCAAGATTGACCAGCGTGCAGGACCTGTGTCCGTTCTCCTCGTTCAATGCGAAAGTGCTGCGCGTGCGGACGGACAGGGAGAAATCCGTGACCTGAGGTTCAGGATCAGAGAGTAATGCCAGTTTTTTCCTGAGATCCGGGATATCGGACTCGAGGTTGCGGTACAGTTTACCTTCAGGTCCTTCGATATACGGGGTTTTCTCGTCCCGCTCTTCTCCGTCGAGGATGATCTCGCATCCATCCGCATAAACAAGCCGGATGCGCCTCCACACGCCGCAGGCGTCAGGATGCTGCTGGGGGGCATCGGCTTCCACCTCCACAGGACTTGTGCGGTCTTTTTCAAGAATATACTGGACAGGATCCAGATAGTGCATGCCCATGTCTCCCAGGCCGCCCCCGTCGTAATCCCAGTAGCTGCGGAAGTTGGTATGAACACGGTGGGGATGATAGGGTTTGAAGGGAGCGGGTCCCAGCCACATATCATAGTCGAGATGGTCCGGTACAGGTTCGGGTGAGAGGCCGGTCTTTCCGATCCAGAACATTTTCCAGTCGAATCCTGTAGCCTTGCTGACCGTGACCCTGAGAGGCCATCCGAGAAGCCTGTGCTGCACGATTTTCCTGATTGGCTTAACCGTTGATCCGTAATTATAGAAATCATCGGTGAATCTGAACCAGGTGTTCAGCCTGAACATCCGGCCGTAACGCCTGACAGTATCCGAAAGCTCTATGCCTTCGCCTATGGTCCGTGTCATGGGTTTTTCGCACCAGATGTCTTTTCCTGACCGGGCTGCTGCCATGGAGATCAGAGCGTGCCAGTGAGGCGGGGTAGCCACATGGACGATATCGATGTCGTCTCTTTCAAGCACTTCACGGAAATCCCTGTATCCTTTGACGCCGGGCTCGCACATATCGAGCGCCTCTTTAAGATGCAGTTCATCCACATCGCATACAGCGAGCAGCCGGGCGCCTTCATACCGGATATGCCCCCTTCCCATATTCCCGACCCCGATCACCGCTTTGGTCAGCTCGTCGCTGGGAGGAATGATTCCCGGGCCTCCCAGTACACGGCGCGGGACAATAGTGAAAACAGCGAAAGCAGCTGAACTGCTTAAGAATTTCCGCCGGTTTATTGAACATCTGTGCATGATGAACTCCTGAATGCATTTACAGTTGACGTGGCCGCGCATATGCTAATATGATAACTCTGACGGGATCTCAGTGGAACTGACGAACTGCGTGAATATGTTTCAAATGGCCCTGTTCAGGGACGCGTCTCAGGACCCCTGCTTGCGCACTTTTAAATTGTCTTCACGCAATTTCAGGACCCCTGCTTCCTGGCCTTTAAAATGCCCTCACGCAATTTCAGGGCATTGCGTGTGAGCACCTCGTACTGTTCTTCCTCAATGGCTTTCTTGTCGAGAAGTGCACCCCCCACACCTACCGCGCACGCTCCGGCTTTTATCCAGTCTCCGCCGTTTTCCAGGGTGACCCCTCCTGTGGGCACGAGCCTGAGATGCGGCATGGGTGCCTTGATGGCCTTGAAAAAAGCCATCCCGACCACATCCGCAGGGAATACCTTCACCATATCCGCGCCCTGTTCGTGGGCGGTCAGGATTTCTGTGGGGGTAAAAGCTCCGGGCATTGCAGGCAGATCATACCTGTGAGCCGCATTGATGATCCCGGGCTTGAAAACAGGACTGACCACAAACTGCGCTCCTGCTCTTATGGCCATGACCGCTGTTTCCTCGTCCAGGACGGAACCCACACCGATAAGCATGTGTTTGGCTTCCCTGGACATGGTTTCGATGACCCTGAGCGCATCGGGGGTGGTCATGGTAATTTCAATGGCTGTAATGCCTCCTTTAACGATCGCATCTGCTACTTTGAGGAGTTTTTTAGTATCGCTCATCCGGATAACCGCTATGGCTCCGCTGTCGATGAGCGCCTGAATAATTTCTGTGCGCGACATGATGGTTTCCTTTCCCAGGATTCAGGATGGTTTATTTCACAAAATACATTTTTTATCGTCCAATTTCAAGCCCGTAACTTTAAGGACTCTTCCTGCGGACAAAATCAGGCACATTTCAGGTTTACCATAAAGCACTAACGGAATTTCAGCCTCAAAAGCCCGCTTAAGAAATAAAGAATCATGCCGCCAACAGCCAGATAGGATGCGAGGGGAGAGCCCACAGATCCGAGCAAGACCCCAGAGAGAAACAGGAGGAGCCCGATGAAAAAGGCGGTAAGGAAAAATCGTCCTCCCCGGGATACGGGGAAAATATGATAAACCTGGCCGCTCTCTTCCTCCTCTCTGGAGCACGATCTCATCTTCCAGATGGATTCCACCGCGGGTGAGGCGGAAGGCCGGGTCAGGATACTGAAGAGCGGGCAGAACAGCAGTGCAGCTCCCGCACTGACGAATGTGGCGGTGTTGAAATCATATCCCAGACCGAATCTGGCGATTCCTCCGATAAGAGCTCCTGCAATATAACCGCCTATGGCTCCCTGCCAGTTGCTCCGTTTCCATAAAAGTCCGTAAACGATGGCGATCACAAAAAGCGGCATATCCATGATACCGATGATCGTGAGATAGGCTGAGACAGCTCCTCCCAATCGCGGGACCAGATAGGAAAAACCGATCATGAAGCAGCCCGTGATGATGGTTATTAACCTCGCCATGCGAAGAATGTCGCGGTTTTCGGCTTTGCGGTTGAGGAGCCGCGAATAGATGTCCAGGGTGAAAAGGGTGGCCACTGAATTGAGATTGGCGCTGATCGTGGACATCTGGGAGGCCAGGAGTCCGCACATCACCAGGCCGAGGACTCCCGCTCCCAGGAATTGCGCGAAGAACATGGGCATCACCAGGTCGGCCTTCTCAACGCCCGGCAGGAGCACAGTATTCGCCA
>CAYXFJ010000259.1:0-4182 GCA_964464265.1 uncultured bacterium | reverse complement strand
CGTCAGCCAGCACCACTCTCAATGCAAGAACGTGGTTGCGCGTCTGCCCGTACCTGAAAGAATGGGCACCCGATGCGTTGGTGGCCACCGTCCCGCCCAGATGCGCTGATTTTTCCGTGGGATCCACAGGATAAAACCAGAGCCCTTTTTCCTCCCTGAACCGCTCGAAATGCACATTTGCCGCAGGGTCAGGACCAGCTCCGGGCTCGCCCGAATCGAGTATTTCCCTGAGTTTCTCAACGGAAACACCCGGCTCCACACGTACACCCCAGCCCGGGTCAGCTTCCAGCGGAAAGGCATCGATAAAACGGTTCATGAACTCGAGAGACAGGAGAATCCCGCCCTGAGGGACAGCTCCCCCCACTATACCCGTCCGGGCAGCTGAAAGGGTCACTGATGTCCGCGTTCCCTTAGCCCGCCTGAGCACTTCCACTATCTGGGCTTCAGAATATGCGAAAATCAGTTCATCCGCTCTTCCGCCAGGCAGCCTGGATTCATCGCAGAGATACGCAGCATAACTTTCTGCAATCGTTTGTTCACAGGATATACAGCGGGATGAAGGCGTTCCCTGAGCTTCTTTTTGTACAGGAACGGACGGGATCTTTATGGGCATTCATCTCTCCTGTATTCTGGTTTCCGGGAATCAGGCGCACCCCTGTAAGTCATATCAGGTTCGTTTGCTTTGATAAAGTCTTTCAGCACTTCCGTAACGAGCACAGGCGCCGGCCTGTCTGTCACCAGGTTCAGCACATCGGAATGAGAGATATCGAAATCGGGAGGTTCTCTTTTCAGGAATTCCTCCCAGTGGGCGAGTTTCCATTCATCCCAGGGGTAATGCCTGTTCTGTATCCTCTTTTTTAGCTCTTTATTACCGGGAGCCATGCAACGGATTACGGCCAGACGGGTGGAATGCTTCAGGGCAACTGCCTTAAAGGATGCGATCCAGTCACTGTAAGCATCCTTTCTCCACGCATTCACTGAGAAAGGAGCGTCAATGACAGGAGTCTTCCCTGTTGAGATCTGAACATCTGAAAAATCGACCAGTATTTTATAAGTGGGTCCCTGGATTCGTGAATAAGTATCCCCGTCAACCCTCTCCGTTTCCGTGAACGCGGACTGAATGAGATCCTTGGACAGATATGCGGAATCCCTCAAAGCAGCGGAAATGCCCCTGGCCAGGGACGTCTTTCCACTGGCAGGCACGCCCACAACCATGATCAGAACCGGTTGTTTGATGCTGAACGCTGGCATCATAAAAATCACCTATCTGGACAGGTTATCTATCGAGATCATCTCAATGGGTACCGGGATGTCAGCAGGGATCTTTTCACCCCTGATCCGCTTAATGGCGTTTTCAACTGCAATGTAACCCATCTGATAGGGATTCTGAGCGACAGAAGCCTGCATGGTGCCCAGGCGGATGGCTTCCCTGGCATCTTCAAGAGCATCGAATCCCACGATCAAAATTTTACCGGTTCGTCCGGCAGCAGCGATCGCCTCTATTGCTCCAAGGGCCATGAGATCGTTGCAGGCGAACAGAGCCTCGATCTCCGGATGCGCCTGAAGCATGTTCTGGAATACATTGAAACCCTGATCTCTTTCCCAGTTCGCCGTCTGAGAGGCCACGATCTTAATCCCCGGATTTTTCGATATTCCATCCATGAATCCCCTGCGCCGGGCATCCCCTGTTTCATGCCCCATGATCCCTTCCAGTACAGCCACATTCCCGCCTTCCCGCAATTTTTCGGCAATGAAAACTCCGGCCATGCGTCCGCCTTCGTAATTATCCGATCCGATGAAAGTTTCCACCCTTCCCCCCGCCTCCCCGAGAGCTGTTGTATCCACCCTCGTGTCCACGGTGATCACTGGAATACCCGCCCGGTTGGCCTTGACAATGGCAGGCACGATCTCTCTGGATCCGCTCGGTGTCACGCAGAGAGCACTGACCTTCCGCTGGACGAGATCCTCGATGATCTGCATCTGTTTTTCCACATCCAGCTCTCTCTGAGCTGCCTGAGTGATGAGTTTTACGCCGGCTTTTTGTGCTGCATCCATGGCTCCTTTTTCCATATCAATGAAAAAAGGATGGTTCAGCGTTTTCAGAACGAGTGCGACAACGGTTTCTTCTGAAGAACCCCTTCTCTGGCAGAAAGAAAACCACGCTGCACACAGGCACAACAAACCCAGACCTATTCGTTTCACCATGACACTCCTCCCTCTTTTTTTCCCTCTGCCGTTTCAGACTTCTCTATTGACTTTCACATGCACGCTTACTTCTTTTTCAACGCGATGTCGCTCCATACGGCGCAGATGATCACAGCACCGATCACGACCTGTTGCACCTGTGAGGACACTCCGAGGAGATTCAATCCATTCCTGAGGACTCCCATGATGAGAGCTCCCATCAGAGTCCCTCCAACCGACCCCTCGCCTCCCATCAGGCTGGTGCCTCCTATTACGGTTGCTGCGATTGCGTCCAGTTCATACATGATCCCTGCAATGGGCTGAGCGGAATTCAGCCTGGCCGTCAGGATCACAGCTGCCAATCCTGCAAGCATTCCACAGAGTGTATACAGGCTTGTTTTATAAAAAGAGATGTTAACACCGGATAAAAGAGCCGCTTCCTCGTTGCCCCCTATGGCATAGGCATAACGCCCCATTTTCGTGCGCTTGAGCATAAAATGGGCAGCAATGTAAATCAGGATCATGATGAGGACCGGCATGGGGATATGCAGGATCTCTCCTGTGGCCAGATAGCGAAAACCCGGTGAAAAACCGGATATGGGTCTGGCTCCGGTGTACATGAGCGCTGCACCCCTCGCGACACTCATCATTCCCAGAGTTGCGATAAACGGCGGCAGTTTTCCTCTGGTGATCAATAGTCCGTTGATCAAGCCGCAGACAGCTCCTGTTGCGAGCCCTCCCGCAATGCTTAAAGGAACAGGTATATCTGCCTGGAGAAGACTTGCAAGGACAACACCGGAAAGGGCCACCAAAGAGCCCACAGAAAGATCTATTCCGCCTGAAATGATAACAAAAGTCATGCCCACGGCAATAACGGCATTGATGGCTGTCTGCTGAGCGACGTTGAGCAGATTGGAAAGAGTGAAGAAGAAGGGCGTCAGTATCAGGAGCACAACACACAGAAAAATAAAGACAAGCACTGTGCTGAACTGACGGCCATGATGAAGCATGACGGTTTTAAGGGACATATCAGGCTCCAAGCGCACATTCAAGCAGTAATTCCTGTGTGGCTTCCTCAATGGTGAACCGGCCTCGTATCCTGCCCTGATGCATGACCAGAATCCTGTCACTCATACCCAGTATCTCGGGCAGTTCGGAAGATATCATGAGAATCGCCACTCCCTGCCGGCTCAGTTTATTCATCCATTCATAGATCTCGTATTTCGCACCCACATCAATTCCCCGCGTGGGTTCGTCGAAGATCAATATGCTGGCATTCGTACAGAGCCATTTTGCCAGAACGACCTTCTGCTGGTTGCCGCCGCTGAGAAACAGGGCTTTCTGTTTCAATCCCGTGGACCGGATCCTCAAGTTTCTGACCTGGTTTTCTGCAGCCGTATTCTCTTTTTCCCGGCGTACAATCCCCAGGGTGGACAGATTATCCATACTTGCAAGGCAGATGTTTTCCCTGATGGACAGTTTCAGAATAAGCCCTTCGGATTTCCGGTCTTCTGTCAGAAATCCCATACCCGTGCGTATGGACTGCCGGGGGCTGTGGCCTGTTACGTCTTTCCCGTTGATCAGGATGCAGCCTGAATCGATGGGGTCTATACCGAAAAGAGCTCTCGCCAGCTCCGTTCTGCCGGAGCCCAGAAGCCCCACAACACCCAGAATCTCACCCCGGTGAAGCGAGAAATCAATATGATCCAGTGACCCGGTGCGGGTCAGTCCCTCCACCCTCAGTATCTCCTCTCCGGCCGATGCTTCGCGTACCGGAAATTGCCTTGTCATTTCCCTGTCCACCATCAGTGTGATAAGCTCGGGTGTGGTCATATCCTGTATGGGATAGCTGCCCACTTTCTTCCCGTCCCTCAACACAGTGACGCGGTCCCCTATCTTGACAAGCTCCTCAAGCCGGTGCGAGATATAGATAATGGAAAGTTTACGCTGCTTCAGCCTGTGTATCAGCTCGAAAAGGGCCTGTATCTCTTTTTCTGA
>CAYXFJ010000258.1:769-4224 GCA_964464265.1 uncultured bacterium | reverse complement strand
TCTTCTTTCTTCCCTTCCTCGATCGTTCCTTCGTGCGTCATTGGCGCAAGCGTATCCCGGCGCTGGCTGCGATGGGCACCGCGGTTGCGGGGATGATGGTTCTGACTGTCGTGTCCGTCGTCACCACGCCGCCGCAGGAAGAGGCCCGTGGGCGGCGGCAAGACCACAATCGCAGCGGGCTGCGTCCTAACAGCCACAACACTTAGCGCTGACCTCGGAAACTTCTACTGCCGCGTACTCCCCCAGAGCAGCCAGATCGTCACCGACAGCGGCACAGATGCCGGCCATACCTCCTCCGCATACAACCAGATCGAAACTGCCTGCATTATCAGAGGTGGCGGGAAGTCCGGAAAGGCGCCTGCGAAAAGCATCGAGATCCTTCGAAGCGTCCGGTGGTTTCTGTTTTTTTACTGAGAAGAAAAGGGCATCGCATCTTCCATCAAAACCCGTCAGATCCTTCAGGCGTAGTTCAGCCTGTCGCCGGTTTATAGTCACAGTTCCGCCGTAATGCCATGCCCAGGATCGGTTTTCTGCCCCGAAAATCGAATCCAGAACCTTGCCATTTACGGCAACCTGGAACCTGCCCGGTCCTGAAGGAAAGGGCGACCAATCTTTTGTCCTCACCCAGAGATGATAAAGGCCCTTCTCCGGAAAAGTGATGCTGTCAACAGCATCCGGCACCGGATCTCCCATGCCATGCGCCAGCAGATAGGGTGAACCCATGATATCCATGAACTGCTGGTCTACAACCCATCCTCCCTTTATCCCGAAAGATTCGGCCTCGATCAATAACTCCTGGGAATGTAACTGAGAAGCGAAGGTGGACACGATTATCCATGTTATGGAAAGGAAGAAAGTGTACCTCTTTTGCATAATATCTCCTTGCAAGAGATAATATGAATGGTTCTTTCTTGCCTGCAGATAGTTTTGCAGAAACAGATAATATGTTGAAAAAATAATAAGAATTTGGAAGAAAACAAAATGGTTTGTGAATGTCCGGGTCTGACGGAATGTAAATGAAAGAGTATTCTTGGCAGAACAGGATCTGTCTGTAATTTAAATCACGATAATCCACTGTTCCGGATACAAAGCGTTTGGAAAAAAGATGAATATTTTGTATCTTTTCGATTAATGTTCCATTTATTAGTAAATACAGGAGATAACGATGGACCGGGAAATCACTCGTATACTGGAATCCAGACTGGACAGGGACAACTGTCAGAAACTCTTCGCTATCCGGAATGAAAAATTGTTCCGGTTTATCGCTGACACTATTGAACTCTGCGCGCCCGGCTCCGTATTTATCTCTACCGATTCTCCGGAGGATATCTCCTACATCAGGCAATCTGCTCTCAAGCATGGCGAGGAGTCCCGGCTGGCAGTGGAAGGGCATACGATCCATTTTGACGGATACTTCGATCAGGCAAGGGATAAGGACCATACCGCTTTCCTGCTTCCGGCAAATGTCAGTCTTGGACCGTACATCGAGGCTATAGAAAGGGAGGGGGGAATCAGCGAAGTCCGCGATATCCTCAGGGGGATCATGCATGGAAAAGAAATGATCGTGCGCTTCTTCTGTCTTGGACCCACGGACTCTCCGTTTTCCATACTGAGCTGTCAGATTACCGATTCCTTCTACGTTGCGCACTCTCTGGACCTGTTGTACAGGCAGGGTTATGAAGAGTTCAAAAGGAGAGGGAAATCCGCTGAATTTTTCAGGGTGATACACAGCTCAGGCGAGCTGGAAAACCAGGTAAGCAAAAATCTCGATAAACGAAGGATCTATGTTGATGTCAGGGATAATATCGTATACAGCGCTAATACACAGTACGGGGGAAACACTCTGGGGCTGAAGAAACTGTCCATGCGCCTGGCGATCAACAAGGCATCACAGGAAGGATGGCTTTGCGAGCATATGTTCGTGATGGGTATTCACGGACCGAACGGACGCGTGACCTATTTTACAGGGGCGTTTCCTTCCCTGTGCGGAAAAACATCCACTTCCATGATGACAGGTGAAAGCATCATTGGAGACGACATAGCCTATCTTCGAGTCATTAAGGGAAGGATCCGTGCTGTCAATGTCGAGTGCGGCATGTTCGGCATCATCATGGGCATCAACTCGAAGGACGATCCGCTGATCTACAGGACCCTGCACGAGCCCCATGAGATCATCTTCTCTAACATCCTGATGACGAAAGACGGCCGCGTGCACTGGATAGGGAAGGACGGCGAGATCCCGCCCGGAGGGATCAACCATTCCGGAGAATGGTTTCCCGGGAAAAAAGATGCGAAGGGCAAGGAGATCCCTGTTTCGCACAAGAATGCACGCTTCACCATGAGTCTCAAAGAACTGAAAAATATGGATCCCGTGATAGACGATCCCATGGGTGTGGAAGTCGGAGGCATCATATATGGCGGCAGGGACTCCAGTGCCTGGGTTCCGGTACGGGAAGCTTTCGACTGGGAGCATGGCATTGTCACCATAGGAGCTGCACTGGAATCGGAGACCACAGCGGCGACACTGGGACAGGAAGGAGTTCCTGAATTCAATCCCATGTCCAATCTGGATTTTGTATCCATCCCTCTGGGCCGGTATATAGAAAACAATCTCGAGCTCGGAAAGAAGGTGAAAAGGCCGCCGTCCATATTCGGAGTGAACTATTTCCTTAAAGATAAATCCGGCAAATTTCTCAATGAAAAGACAGACAAAGGGGTTTGGCTGAAATGGATGGAGGGGAGGCGGCATCAGGAGTACGGTGCGGTCAGCACACCTGTGGGTTTGATCCCCAGATTTGAAGACCTGAAAAAACTGTTTGAAACAGTACAGGGGAAACAATACTCAGAGGAGAACTACAACGGACAGTTTTCCCTGAGGGTGGATGCATTTCTGCAAAAGATCGGAAGGATCATCACGATTTACAAAACAAATGTTCCTGATGCTCCCGCGTCTCTTTTCAGGGTCATGGAAGCAGAACTGGAACGCCTGAATGAAGCAAAAGCCAGGTTCGGAGCGGTTATCTCTCCTGAAAAATTCATTTCCTGACCGGTTTCATGAATGAAAAATCATTTGAACGCCGGTCAGAGAAAAAACGAAAATACGAAGAGGTTAAGAGTGGCTAATATTCTTGTTGCAGATGACGAGGCACACTTAAGGTCTTTTGTGTGTACAATCGTACAGAGGATGGGACATAAGCCCTTTGAAGCTCCTGACGGAAAACAAGCCCTGGAAATCTATAAGACCGAATCCATAGATCTATCCATTATCGACATCCATATGCCCGAGATGGCAGGCACCGAATTTCTTCATGAGGTAAAAAGGCTGGATCCCAATGCTGTGGTCATCATGATGACAGGGGCACCGTCCGCAGAAACCATTATACGTACCATCGAGGAAGAAGGATACACCTATATCGGCAAACCCTTTCAGGTTGATCATATTGTGGGTCTGATCG
>CAYXFJ010000258.1:0-759 GCA_964464265.1 uncultured bacterium | reverse complement strand
TCATCCGCGACTCCGCAGAGAGGGCGCTTCAGCGTCTGATCGAGCGCGGTCTGGCTTTCAGAAGGAAGAGGCTGGGTGGTGAAGAGGCATAGACCTTGTTTTTTTCCGATTAGCACTCATCCCGCCGGAAACTCCGATTTTATTTTTTCTCCGGAGGCCTGTTGAAAAAAAACCGTATCGTACTCGAGATGTGCGGCATAACCAAGACATTCCCGGGAGTACTCGCTCTTGACCGGGTTGATTTTGATCTTCATGCCGGGGAGGTCCATGTGCTTCTGGGGGAGAATGGAGCAGGCAAATCCACTCTGATCAAGATACTGAGCGGTGTACACCCGAAAACTTCCGGCCGTGTCCTTCTTAACGGTACAGAAGTGGAGATCAGGAATCCAAAGGAGGCGCATGATCTCGGTATCGCTACCATCTATCAGGAACTCAACCTCGTGCCCCAGCTTACGGCTGCAGAAAATGTCTTTCTGGGCAGGGAACCGTTGCTCTTTAACGGCATTATCGACCGGAAATCCATGGTCGAGAAAACGCTCTCCATTTTCGAGGATCTTTATATTTCCATCCCTGTCAGCCAGCCGGTCAGGACGCTCGGCATCGCCCAGCAGCAGATGGTGGAAATAGCCAAATCCCTATCCGTGGATGCAAGGATATTCATCATGGATGAGCCGACATCGGCTCTTTCAGAAAAAGAGATACAGGCCCTTTTCGAGCTGATACACAGGCTGAAGCAGCGTGATCTTTCCATCATCTATA
>CAYXFJ010000257.1:0-4249 GCA_964464265.1 uncultured bacterium | reverse complement strand
AGTAAACTACAAAAATGAATTCGAAATATCAACAGGAAATTTTGGATCCTGGAGTTCATGGATCCGCAGTTCAGGTATTCAACCATTTCTTTCAAATACCCCGTGCCGGAGATGAAACCCTGCTCCATTTCATTCTGAAAAGCTTCGCTCTATTTCCTTATGAAAATCTCAGCAAGATCATCAAATACGAGAAACACAGGGATGGGATGGAAAAACTGCGGCTGCCCCTTGAAGTCATGCAGGATCATGTCGAGAAAAGACTGGGGGGTACCTGTTTTTCCCTCACTTTCTTTCTTCAAACGATACTCACGGATCACGGTTTTCAAAATTACCCGGTCATGGCTGACATGAGCTGGGGCAGCAATGTCCACTGTGCCCTCATAGTCATACTCGGGAACAGGGAATATCTCGTGGATCCGGGCTATCTTTTCACTCAGCCCATGGAATTACCCTCAAATACGCGCAGGCTGTACAGAACGGAATTCTCGGGGGTGGAACTTGCATTCGATCCTGGCACCGAAATGTACCATTTGCGCACATTCGATAAAAACCAGGTGAAATGGCGGTATTGCTTCATTAAAAAGGCGGTGGAGCCTCAACGTTTCCTCTCTTTTTGGCTGGATTCCTTCCGGTGGAATTCCATGCATGGTCTGTGCCTGAACAGGGTGAGTGCAGGAAAAATGACCTATATACACAAGACTTACATGCGGGAAACCGATTTTCATGCCAGGCGAAATTTTCAGATCAGGAACCGTTATCACGAGACTATAAAGGAAGTTTTCGGCATTGATCCGGAGCTGACCGAGGAGGCTCTGGCTTCCCTGAATGCCAATATGGCCTGGGAGAGAGAAATGGGTATCTGGAAACCCAGGTCGTCCACAGCAGATCAGCCGGGCATAAAAAAGGTTTGAGTACCGGGAAAGAGATAACAGGTTGCACTTTTACTGTTCTTTTGTACAGCTATTGAAATGAGGGGGATTTCTATTGAAGCCTCAGGATCCGGGTGCGGTCAAATTGCTTGCAGGAATTCTCTTTAGCGATGAGAAGAGGATGCTCGATAGTCTGGAACTGCTCTCAGACTGTTTCGGCCCTATCGACTTTCAGAGCAAAATTTTTACTTTTGACATCACGGGCTACTATGAGCCGGAAATGGGATCTCCTATTTTCAGGATTTTCGTCTCATTCTCGAAACTGATACTTCCCTCGGATCTTGCCCATATAAAGACAAAGACTTTTGAGATCGAGGAACAACTGGCTGTTGACGGATGCCGCAAGGTCAATCTCGATCCGGGTTACATGGATTATGACAAGATCGTGCTGGCCTCGTACAAGTACAACGGCCAGAAAATATATCTTGACCATGGAGTATGGGCAGATCTGACGCTCCACTATGAGAAAGGGACTTTTCATCCCTATCCCTGGAGTTTCCCCGACTTCAAGACCGGTCTTTATAACGATGTCTTTATTGAGATAAGAAGAGTTTACAAAGAGCAGAGGAAGGAGTAAGACGCAGTCCATTTTTTAAAAATGTTAAATAATGCTTGACAATAGATAAAATTCTGTTTATTATTTAAAAAAATTTCCCCTTTAAACGGATCCGGCGAGGTCTGTAAGGGGCGAAATACACTAACGGGATACCTCCCAGAACGACTCGCCGGGAGGTTTTTTTATGTTTTTAAAAGAGGTGTATCATTCATGAGAGTAAAAGCGGAATTGATGAACGAGCAGGCTATTGCACGCACTCTGCAGCGTCTGACGCATGAAATACTCGAACGGAACCAGGGGATCAGCAGCCTGGCCATTGTGGGAATCAGAAACCGCGGAGATTGTCTTGCCCGCAGGCTCAACGAAATTATCCATAAAATAGAAGGGCAGGAAGTTCCACTCGGTATTCTGGATATTACTCTTTACAGGGATGATTTCCAGAGGCTTGCGGATATGCCTGTTGTGCAGGATACGGACATTCCTTTTGATATTACGGACATGCGTGTTGTGCTCGTCGATGATGTTCTTTATACGGGCAGGACGATAAGGGCTGCGCTGGACGCCATGATCGATTTTGGAAGGCCTGCCATGATACAGCTCGCTGTTCTTGTTGACCGCGGTCACAGAGAACTTCCTATCAAGGCAGATTACGTCGGAAAGAACGTTCCTACAGCAGCCGGTGAGGAAATTCAGGTAAGACTGAAGGAAATGGATGGGGAAGACCGGATAGTGCTTCTCGAGCCCGACCGTTAAACTTTTTTTGAAGGATGTTCAATCGAATTCCAGGAGAGAATATGGCACTCAAAAGCCGTCATTTATTAGGTCTGGAGGGCGTGTCAAAAGACGAGATCGAATTGATTCTGGACAATGCCGACTCCTTCAAGAAAATACTGGAGCGGCCCATACCGAAAGTTCCGACTCTCAGGGGGATAACCGTAGTCAACCTGTTCTTTGAAGCCTCTACACGGACCCGTTTTTCCTTCGAACTTGCTGAAAAGCGGTTGTCCGCGGATACGGTGAATTTTTCAGCCTCATCCTCGAGTGTACTGAAAGGTGAAACGCTGAAGGATACTGTCCGCAATATAGAGGCAATGAGAATCGAAATGGTCGTCATCCGGCACAGTGCATCAGGTGCCCCGCATTTCATTACGCGTTTTCTGGATGCTGCAGTCATCAACGCAGGGGATGGCTGCCACGAGCATCCCACACAGGGTCTGCTCGATATGATGACCATGAGGGAGAAAGGGCATGTTTTTCAGGATTTGAACGTGGTGATTGTGGGTGATATAGAGCACAGCAGGGTGGCCAGATCGAACATCCATGGACTGAAAACCATGGGAGCGAAGGTAGGCGTTTGCGGTCCTGCGACCCTCATTCCAAGGGATGTCGATGATCTCGGTGTCACGGTCTATCCGCATATCGAGGATGCGCTTGCCGAGGCCGATGTGCTGAACGTTCTTCGTATCCAGCTCGAGAGGCAGGAATCAGGGCTTTTCCCGACTATAAGAGAGTACCGCCTGCTCTTCGGCATCACACGTGAAAGGATGGACAGAGCTGGACGCAGGATCACGATCATGCATCCGGGACCCATTAACCGGGGTGTAGAGCTGGACAGCGATGTGGCTGACAGCGGTCATTCAGTCATCCTGCAGCAGGTCACCAATGGCGTGGCTGTCAGAATGGCCGTGCTCTATCTTCTGGCGGGCGGACGGACCAAGCTGGAAGGAGATGAAAATGAGTAAAAAGTGGGACAAAGCCGGCCCGATAAAAAAACTGCTTTTAAAGAACGGAACGATCATCGATCCATCCGCTGGCATGAATGAGAAAACGGATATGCTGATCGTCGGAGAGAAAATCGAGAAGATCGGTGCCATTGAGAAAGACGGTTTTGAGGGTGATGTCATCGATTGCAGCCGGATTCTCATCGTTCCGGGACTGATGGATATTCATGTTCACCTTCGCGAGCCTGGAAGGGAGGATAAAGAGAACATTGAATCCGGGGCGGAAGCAGCCATGTCGGGGGGATTCACCGAATTATGCTGCATGCCGAATACCCATCCGACGATTGACAGCCGGGATCATGTGGAATTCATCAGGAAAAAGGCCGCAGAGCTCATGGTCGATATCCATCCCATACCGGCGGTCACAAAAGGACTGAAGGGGGAAGAACTGACTGAGATGGGGGACATGCTGGAAGCAGGGGCAGTCGCTTTTTCCGACGACGGATATCCGGTCAGGAATGCAGCTATACTGCGCAGGGCATTGGAATATTTAAAAATGTTCAGTTGTCCGGTCATCGACCATTGTGAGGAATTGACGCTGACAGGCAAAGGTGTGATGAATGAAAGCGCGGTGTCCACTTCGCTGGGACTCAGGGGCATTCCCTCCATCAGCGAAGACATCATGGTCGCCCGGGACCTGCTGGTTGCCGGATATACCGGAGGCCGGATACACATTGCACATGTTTCCACAAAAGGCGCTGTGGGATTGATTCGCAAAGCCAAAAAAGAAGGCGTGAGGGTCACTGCAGAGACATGTCCGCATTATCTGGTCCTTACTGATGAGGCGGTGCGTTCATTCGACACCAATACCAAAATGAAGCCTCCCCTGAGAACGGATGAGGACAGAAAGGCGTTGATAGCGGGGCTTCAGGAAGGCGTGATTGATGCCATTGCCACTGATCATGCTCCGCATACCATAGACGACAAAGAAGTTGAATTCGATGCTGCCGCATTCGGGATTGTCGGACTGGAAACAGCTGTTG
>CAYXFJ010000256.1:0-4268 GCA_964464265.1 uncultured bacterium | reverse complement strand
AGCCGCATCCTGAATATGAATATCCTAACTTACACGAGATTATATTCAGAATCAACCCTTTTGTTTTCTCTTTTGATAGAAATATCCGGCAACTTGTAAAGAATTAGGGCGTATAAAATGATATGTCTTAATGAAGGGTAACCCCGCTATCCCCTATGAAATACAGCGAATTTACTATCCGGTAAAATGCAATCACACACATATAAATAATTATAGGAGAAGAAATATGAAAAAAACTGTATTGATCCTGTTACTCGCCGTTTTGCTTTGCATGTCCGCATATGCAGAGGAGGGGATGTGGCTTCTCACCCAGCTGAAGCAGCTGGAGATTCAAAACAAAGGTTTGAAGATCAGTGTCGAGGACGTCTACGATCCGGATAAGACATCCCTTGTGGATGCGATCGTGTGGCTGGGAGGCTGCACTTCCTCTTTCGTGTCGCCCGACGGACTGATCCTCACCAACCATCACTGTGCGTACGGGGCGCTTCAGAGGGCCTCTTCGGAAGGGAAGGATTACATCAAGGATGGATTTCTCGCGAAAAACCGTTCAGAGGAAATTCAGGCTGTCGGATCCACGGCTTCTGTTCTCGATTATCTGAAAGATGTGACGGATGAGGTTTTACAAGCAGGGAAAGGGATCAAAGATCCGGTAGAGAGGGAGAAAAAGATCCAGGCAAAAATCACGGAGATGACCGAGAAGATCGAGAAGGGCAGGGACGACATCCTGGCCAATGTAGCCAGCATGTACAATGGAAAGCAGTACATTCTTTTCGTGTACAAACGGTATCAGGATGTCCGCATTGTGTATGCACCGCCCGAATCCATCGGTAAATTCGGCGGGGATATCGACAACTGGATGTGGCCTCGCCATACCGGGGATTTCACTTATATGAGGGTTTACATGGCATCGGACGGTACCGGGCCCAGGTACAGCCCGGACAATATTCCTGTAAAACCGAAGAATTACCTCCGCATCGCAAAGGATCACATCCGGGACGGAGATTTCACCTTCATCCTCGGTTTTCCCGGACAGACCACACGCTGGCGCACCTCCAATTCTGTGCGCTGGAATCTGAAGTACAACTATCCTGAAACCATTCAGAATTTCAAGGAAATTCTCGATCTGCTGGCGGAAAATACCAAGGATTCCCCTGAGGGGAAGATCAAAGTGGCGGCTCTGGATGCGGGACTGAACAATACCATGAAGAACAATCAGGGTACAGTTGACGGAATGAAAAAAACCCACTTTCTCGAAAAGAAAATCGCATTCGAAAAAGAGTTCATGGGGTTTCTCGACACCCGGCCTGAGCTGAAAGCGAAGTACGGCACGGTGATCAGCCGCATCGGGGACCTGTACAGCGAGCTGGAGAAGACAAAAAAGAAAGACGATGGTTTGAACTTCTTCGGATTCGGGACCGGCACTCTCTCCTCTCTCGCCTCACAGATTTATGGGACGGCCAGGGAGAGGGAAAAACCCGCCAAAGAACGCAATCCGAATTTCACGGAACGCGGTGTGGAACAGACCGTGAAGAATCTCCATCTCCGGTATTACAGCTATTACGAACCTGTGGATAAAGCCATGCTTGAGAGGGTTCTGCGTAAAGTCAGCGAGCTCCCGGCGGAAAGCCGTATCACGGGGCTCGAGTACATTTTCCATAACGGGTCCGTAAATGCCTTCGTTAACGATGCCTATGCAAAAACAAAGCTTATGGATGTGGAGTACGCCAGGTCCCTTTTCACCAAATCATCCAAAGAACTTGAAGCCATGGGCGATCCATTCATCACCATGGCAGCGAAAATGTACCCGGAAAGGGAGGAGAACAGGAAGCGGGCAGAGAAGTTCAATGCCAATGTCACGGAACTCAGGAAGGAGTACATAGACGCGCTTTATGCCTGGAAAGGAACCGGGCTCTATCCGGACGCGAACGGGACCATGCGGTTCACGTACGGTTCCATCGAGGGATACAGGCCCGCGGATGCGGTCTGGTATTCCCCTTTCACCACACTGAAGGGCGTCATCGAGAAGGAAAAGAACGAGGAGCCTTTCGATGTTCCTGATAAACTGGTAGAATTGTACGAGAAGCGGGATTTCGGACGCTGGGCGGATCCGGAACTGGGCGATGTGCCCGTGGCCTTCACCCATCACTGCGACATTACGGGCGGGAACAGCGGAAGCCCGGTGATGAACGCAAAGGGCGAACTTATCGGACTGGCCTTCGACGGAAATTACGAGTCCATGACCAGCGACTGGCAGTACGACCACAACATCCAGCGGACCATCTCCGTGAACATCAAATATGTATTGTTCATCACGGAGAAGTTCGGCGGTGCGGATTATCTGCTGAGGGAGATGGGGTTGTGATGAGGGCATTCTAATGATGTTGTGCAGGATGATATCTAAAAGCCCCTCAAGAAGAGGGGCTTTATTTTTCTTGTAGATCTAACCTGTGCTGTACGACTGGTTACCGGGCAACAGAGAAATGCAAATACTCTGCAGCCGGTCAATCTGTATTCAGCCATGCTTCTAGAAATTCACCCTTTTTCATGCTGCATCTCAGGATATCTCCATTTTTTTCCATATTTTTCCTGTTCCATATAGATGCCTGTCCTTCAAAAGGATTTCGTATAGAGCACATTCCGTCTGCCGTTGCCTCGATCCTGACCCACACGGTCTTTCCCTTTTCCCGCTTTGCAGATACTCTGAATCCACCCTCAGCGCGAAGGTCCCTGAAGGAGGCCTCCTCCCAGGTTTCGCTGACCGCCGGGAAGATCCTTATTTTGTTTCCCCAGCTCTGAAGCAGCATCTCGTGAACAGCTTCCATGGCGAGGAAATTGCCCTCAAGCGTGAAAGGCCGGTAGGTGAAATCGGACAGCCCGGAACGGGTCTGGTCGCCGTTCACGTGGAATCCGTTCCGCAGGATGAAGGCACGCTCGTAATCCTTGAGATACCTGAGGGCTTCTTCGCTGCGCCCGGCCCTGGCCAGAATGCAGGAGAACCACGAAAAGCTGTATCCGACCCATGCCCGGGTGCCAAGTGCGATCATTTTGTCGAGCGTTTTCCTGATGATCTCACGGTCAACGTTGCTTCCCTCCGCATGTAACAGACCCAGAGGGTGAATGGCCATGGCATGCGAATGGTGCCTGTGGGACTCGCTGAAAGGCTCGCCCTCCGAGAACATGAGCACACCCTCTGGATCAATGTGCATGGGTTCCAGTTTCGAAAGGAAAGACTGCCAGCGCTCCTGCTCAGCTGTTTTCCCGAGCTCACCCGCCATCTCCGCCAGCGCAGAAAAAGCCCATTTTAAGAATGACAGATCGTAATTGGAATTCGGTTCCAGCCATGCCCTGATCGAATTGTCGTGGATTTCGGGTGATGAGGAAAGGGGCAGAAAAAGCTGGCCGTTTTTTTCCACGAGCAGTTCTATAATACAGGCTGCAACCTCGGAGAGCCAGGGATAGGCCCGTTCTGCGAGAAACTCCCTGTCCTGTGTGTATTTCCAGTGCAGGTAGAAGGAATGGCCCACCCAGAGTCCGTTCACGGGCGCAAGCGAATACTGGGACCATCCTCCTGTGGGCCGGCCATAGAGCGTGGAAACGCCGGGCAGGGCCGCCCCCCCTGTATGGTAGAATTCGCGGGCGAAGATCCTGTAGGAGGGTAATAGATCCCAGTTGAAGTTGATAAATCCCAGACCTGCCTCTGTCATTCCGGCCGTGTGGCAGGCCAGATAGGTCATCTGTGTATTCAGGTCATGGTGATAGTCGCCTTTCCATGGAGGGAGGTCACCGTCATCCCGTGTCCACAGTCCCTGAAGGGGGATGGGGGGTGTTGTGGATCTGGCGCCCGCTCCGTACAGATATTTTACAAAATTATAATGATGCTGAATGCGGGGATCAGGGACGGTGACATCCGAAACAGCCCAGAAATTCTGCCACCATTTCATATGAGGTTTATGGATTTCCCGGAATCCGGTATCGAGGCTATGCCTGACGAGTTCGCGGCCTGTCAAGAGAGCTTCCTGTCCGTGGTTCGTGGTAACTGTGACTGCCAGAACGGTTCCATCCCCTGCAGGCCGGCTTTCGACCACAACAGCATAGCGGAGACCATCCGCAGCTTCCTGCAGCATCCAGGAGACAGTCCTTTGATTCGTTCCTACGGAGTGGAAATCTTCTCCTTCCTTCAGAGATCCCATGACTGCCCGGGGATACCCGAGACGGTCCAGTCCGGAAGGCCGAATAAAATGGTATCAGGGTCGGGCATTCCTTATCCA
>CAYXFJ010000255.1:0-4273 GCA_964464265.1 uncultured bacterium | reverse complement strand
TCCCAGGCCTGGTGGTGTTGCCTCATGCACGGACTCTTTGCATACACGGAGATCATTCATCATGCCGTGACTGCAGAGAACGGCAGGATCATGATCAATTTCCTCACTCCTCTGTCCGGAGAGATTGTTCTGCCTGAAGGTCCGGGGCGCACGGATCAGGGACAGCCCGTCCGGTTCGATTTACGCACGGAGTATCCTGAAAGCGGCCGCATAGTACTCCGGATCGAGCCTCCGGAGCCGCAGGATTTCGAAGTGGCTTTTCGCATCCCGGTCTGGGCCCGCGATGTAAAGATATCGGTCAACGGCCGTGTTTTTAACGCCCCCGAAAAGGACGGATACAGAATCATCGGGAGAGAATGGAAAAAAGGCGATGAGATCCTTGTCGAATTTCCTGTGGGACTGCGCATCGAAGACGAGCGGGGCAACGATTTACTGACCCTGAAATCCTTCGGGCAAAACATCCACACAGGTTACCTGTTCCACGGTCCGCTTCTTTTAGGTGCGGATACGAAACGAAATGCGTTTCTGCCGGAAAGGCTGGATATAGAGATTGCGGATATGGAGAGGTACAGAGTGACGGGCCTTGGGAAAAATCCTCTGTCCTGTCCGGACAGTACTGCCAGTTCTATTACCGGTCTTACCAAGGGAGAAAAGCCGGAATCCGTTAACCGCAATGAGTTCATACTCCCCAGCACCCATTACCTGATCCCCGGTCATTCGGGCGGTCAGATACTGGACGTTATGCTCGTACCGATCTCGGAATTCACCGGATACAACGAATGGAAGCCCGCACTTACCGGATTTGAGAGGAATGGGGAAAAGCCCATCATGCGGCCTGAGGTGAGGATTAGGCAGGCGATGCATATCATGGAAAGCCGGCAGGAGCATTAAGCATAACGCAAAAACAAATCCCTGATTCTTACCAAATACCTGGCTTATTGCTGCGTTATCAGGACTGAGCAGACCTTTTCTGGTTGCTCGGGACGGGAATTTAAATACAAAGTGGATCCGTCACAGGGATGGAGGATATAAATAAAATTTTCTAATACAACCGCGATTTAAATTATTTACTAGCCTCTTTTCCTAACTGCCCCTCTTAACCATCCCCCCCACCGCCTGCACAATCTTCTCCGGATCCTGCGACCCGATCAGAATATGCGTTCCGCCTTCCATGTCGATCCGCACACCCCGCTTCCCGCTGACATTGTAGGCTTTCCCCTTTGCGGTATACCGTATCCCCCAGCCCCCGTAATCAAGAACAGGCCTGTAGGTCACGGATTCGATCCCCACTGCTTTTTCAAGCGGAATGCGGTGGAACCGGCGGTGAAACGGATAAAAACGCAAATAGAGCCCGGAGGGTCTGACCTCCACAACCAGCCGGATAGAAAAGAAAAGCAGAAGCAATAGAATTCCGAAAATAATAAAGAACGGACCCATGATCCAGAGCATGGTATTGGACATGGGATCCGTGCCCCAGGGTCTGCCCTGAATGAGCTGCTGGACCATACCCATTGCAAAATTGATGATCATGAAGCCTGCGCCCAGGATGACCAGGATCCAGAACCAGGGCTGTGTGAAGCGCTGTTCTTCACGGACATACGCGGTTTCCGGCACCTGCATGATTCTTCCCTCCATATAAACGGCAAAAATAAGACTCACATACCCCTATTCCACTTTCACCATCTTCATTGTCTGAATTTTTTGATTGCCGACCTTCAGCTGGCAGAAATAAGGTCCTGCATCCAGACCGTTCGCATCGAAAAAAATCGAATATGTTCCCGGCAGGGAATGTTCTCTGGTAACCTGGCCGACCGGTTTTCCGAGAACATTATAGACCGTCAGGGTAACAGTGCCAGGTTTTGATATCGTATACGGGACCGTTGTCACAGGATTGAATGGATTCGGATAATTCTGATGAAGATGAGCTGGGCCGGGAATGACAGCCCGGTCTCCGGCCGAATGTAAACCGGTCTCCACCTGATATTCAAACGCTCCGATATCGAAATCCTCTCCCCAGGGTCTGGATTTCCCCTCGAAGTCAACGGTAGGCGCATAAAGCCCGCTTCCATGGTCCACAGCAGGACTCCCTTCCGCGAGGCGGAGGTTCCCGGTTCCGGGATCGACAAAAAGCCCTGCACTGGATGTCACAGTCAGTGAATGTGCGTCCTGTCCGCTGTAGGCGGTCCACGCTCCGGAACTGAGTTGATCGAGTGTAAATTCGTCTGTATAACCGACCGCGATCGCACGATCCGGATTGTAATTATGAAAAAGGTTGTAATCCCCCTGATAATTTCCAACCCCCATCTGCTCGAAAGCCAGCCCGATATTGTCCCCGCCCGCGACGATGCAGTTGTACATCCTGAGGCGGTCAGCGGAATTTTCCACCCAGAGAGTGAACGTTCCTGCATAATGAAACGTACAGTTGATGAGCCAGGCTGTGCCTGCCTGTCCGTCCCAGTCCAGTTCGACATTGGCACCGGGAGTGCCGTATCCGATGCAGTTGACGAGTTTAACGCTGTCCTGCCAGATCTTGTAGTTCCCGTTCCAGCATCCGAAGGACAGACATCCGTTCAAGGTAGTGTTGCGCGCGCTGATGTCGAATCCGTCATACACATCGTATACAGTGCAGTGATTGAAGATAAAATCGTGCTGGGTGCCGTGACCCAGGGCGAACCCATCCACGTTCTGCTCATGATCTCTTCCCGTGCAGGCGATACAGTCATTGAACGTACCGTTATAGCAGTCCGGACCGCCCGATGGCGAGGCATCGAATCCAAAAAGGTCAAACTGGAAAATGTTGACACGCGTGAGCACGAAGTCATGAGCGCCGTTCGCAGCAGCAATGCCGAACACATTCTGATAGACTTCACATTCCGTGATCTCGATGAATCCTCCGTATTCCATCCAGACCGCTGTTTCCCAGTTGCGGATGTCCAGCCCGACAACATGAATATAGGAATGGGATATCTGAAGTCCGGTCCTTCCGCTCGACACAGGTGCGCCGTCGATTACAGGTTGTTCACCGGGGAAAGCACAAAAGACAATCGGCTCTCCGGGATTGCCGCTTCGGACGGTATACACCTGTGCGCAGTACGTTCCAGTCCTGACAAGAACCGAATCTCCTGGCTGAAGCATCTCCGCCGCATGCTGCAGGGTCAGCCACGGAAGCGCATACGTTCCCGGATTGCTATTACTGGCAGAAACATGATTCTGGTCTACATAATACGACTCTGCAGGAAGAGAACCCGCGATGAAACAGAATAGTACGGAGAAAAGTCTTTTCATAATCCCCCCCTTCCTGATTTGTCCATATCCGGACTTATTCCCTGTGCAGAAGGAGTATCAGCAAAGGCGGATTCTTCTAAACTGGCTGCAATGATTTATTCCCTGCTGAACGGGAGCACCATTCCTGCCATGACCTGTATCCCTTTGGTCCGGGCAATCAGGGATTCATCTATTTCATCGCTGATCGCCGGGACATCCTCCAGCCTGAATTCCATAGTTCCCCCTTTATTGATATTGGAAACCCCGAATTCAAACCTGCCTTCGACAAAGAACCATCCCCATCCCAACGGAAAACGGACCCCTGCCCCAATGTCGATACCCAATCCAACTGTCTCAATGATTTTTTTGTAATCCACAGTCAGATCATACCCCTGAAAGGTCGCGTTCCCTTCCGCGCTGAGCAGCAGGGACAAAACAGGACCTGCAAGCCCATAGAGCCTCACCTTATCCCCAACTGCCGCTTCTATAAAAAGAGGGAATTCGAAGAAACCGGGCATCAGCTCTATATATGGTTTGTCATCTCCGTCAGGAAAAAGTATTCCGCCCTTCTCGACGAACATAGGTTCTGTCCGGAGATAGAAATGATCCGTGATCCTGAGTCCAAAAACACCGCCCGCTCCAAATGCATGCCGCATATAGACAATCTCTGCATTTCCTTCTTCAACAATATTCATATCGGAAAAATTTATGCCCCCGATGACACCATAATAGGTATTCTGACTGAAAACCGGTTGTACCAGGCCGGTCACAAGCAGTATGATTACAGGGATTAGCCGCTTCATCGGATAATGTCTCCAGTAGCTATTTTCATTTTTCAGGTTCGCCAGAGCGGTCAGGTCTGACGGATGGGTCACGTCCGCAGATCGTTCAGTTCCACCAGACCACTCGGGTTCGCCAGAGTGTTCAGCTCCACCAGAATGTTCAGCTCCGCAGGCCCGGAAATTATTATCAAGAAATTATATTTTAATGTTTATTCAACCGCCGGCAG
>CAYXFJ010000254.1:0-4280 GCA_964464265.1 uncultured bacterium | reverse complement strand
TTTTCCCGAATACTTCTCCCGCTGAAACCGCAAAAAAACTCGAAGATATCGAGGGACGTGCTGCGACCGGCATGCTCTACGACCGCATCTTCGTCCGGCACTGGGATACATGGAAAGACGGGAGGCGTTCCCATCTTTTCGTAATGCCTGTCCATGGAGGAGAGGCTCTGGATCTCATGCCTGCCATGGATGCGGATACGCCTTCAAAACCATTCGGGGGACCGGAGGAGATCGCTTTTGTGCCCGGAGGATTGGTTTTCTCAACCCGTGATGCAGGCCGCAGGGAACCCTGGTCCACGGACTTTGATCTGTATTTTGTCCCTATGGACGGTTCAAAACCACCTGCATGTTTCACCGAATCGAACGATGCGTGGGATACACAGCCCCTGCTCTCGCCTGACGGCAGGACACTGGCCTATCTGGCCATGAAACAGCCGGGTTACGAGGCAGACCGTTTTCGCATTGTTCTCAAGCCCTGGCCGGAAGGGAAGGACCGTGTTCTGACCGAGGATTGGGACCGTTCTCCGGATGCGATGCTGTGGTCCCCGGACGGCAAATCGATCATTGCTTCGGCTTCGAATCTTGGACAGCATTCTATATTCCTCGTGGATGTGAAAACCGCGAAGGTCAGGACCGTGGTTCAGGAAGGCACTAACAATGTGGCCGGTTTTGCAGGACAGCGCCTGGTATACAGTATGAACTATCTCAAATCTCCCACCGAGCTCTATTCGGTCAGGCAAAATGGCAGGGATATGCTCGCGATCACCCGGATCAACGGAGAAAAGACCACGGCTCTCCGGATGGGAGATTTTGAGCAGTTCCAGTTCTCAGGGTGGAACGATGAAACGGTTTTTGGTTATGTCGTCAAACCCGTGGATTTTGATCCCTCCGTAAAATATCCGGTTGCCTTCCTGATACATGGAGGTCCGCAGGGATCGTTCGGGAACGATTTCCACTACCGGTGGAATCCACAGGCTTATACCGGTGCAGGGTATGCGGTGGTCATGGTGGATTTTCACGGTTCCGTTGGATACGGCCAGGCATTTACAGATGCCATCAGGGGGGACTGGGGAGGAAAGCCCCTCGAGGATCTGCAGAAGGGACTGGCAGCAGCACTCGCTCGCTATAACTGGCTGGACGGTGACCGGGTCGGAGCCCTTGGAGCTTCTTTTGGCGGTTATATGATCAACTGGATCGCAGGCAAGTGGCCCGGAGGATTCCGCTGTCTGGTCGCTCATGACGGCAATTTCGACGAGCGCATGGCCTATTTCGATACGGAAGAACTCTGGTTCCCGGAATGGGATCACATGGGGACCCCATGGACAAATCCAGAGGGATACGAAAAACATAATCCGGTCAATCTGGTCAGTCACTGGAAAACACCCATGCTGGTCATTCACAGTGCCAATGATTTTCGCGTGACTGCCACGCACGGGCTGGCAGCATTCAATGCACTCCAGCGCCAGGGGATTCCCGGCAAGCTTTTGTACTTCCCGGATGAAAATCACTGGGTCCTGAAACCGCACAACTCCATTCAATGGCATGAAACGGTCATCGGCTGGCTGGATCAATGGTTGAAAAAATAAAAGATGTGGCGCGTAAGCCGTATGGATGTGGTCGTGGAATAAAAGCCGGTTCCGGAGGAACCGGAACATGCCTGTATCGTGAAAGAGAAGAGCAGGTGTTGGAATTGCGGCAGGACGGCCCGCATTCAGGACCTGCCTTTCTATGAAGGGATATGAAGGATCATGAGTGCGAGCAGCAAAAGGTTATTGATCCCGATTCTCTTTATTCTGTCCGGTTATCCGGCAGCCGGACAGGTAAAATCCGGCACCCATACCGACAGTATAATGGTACGGGCCGAGCTGCTCATGTCAAGGGAAGAATACAGCCAGGCAACCGAATGCTACCGCGCAGTTCTGGAAACCGAACCGGATCACATCCCTGCACTTCTCGGCATGGGCTGGACTCTTCTGTCCCGCAAGGACTGGTCCAGAGCCGAAGATCAGTTCGACAAAGTCCTGAAACAGGATCAGGATAACCTGGATGTAAATTACGGAAAGGGGATATGTCAGAGAGAGATCGGGGTCAGCAGGGCTTTCCTTCAGCGCAGGATGCTCTGGAAAAACGCCGAAAAGCATCTCGAATTTGTCATTGACAGGGATTCTGCCTTTAAAGAAGTGCTTTACCAGAGAGCTGTTCTGGAACGATACAGGGGAAATTATGTACCTGCCGTGCAGCTGGCACACAGGCAGCTGGAGATTCATCCGTCGGGTCCTCTTACTCAGCGGGGGATCTTTCGCCTGTACGATTATCTGATCAGTAATACATCCTTCCGGGAAGCGGAAACCTGGCTGAAATCCCGGAAGACCGGCTATGATCTCTATTTTCTCGGAGATCTTTATCGCAGGAGCGGCCTTTTTCAAAAAGCGGATTCCGTGTTCGGCCTGTTCCTGGACTCGTCCAGTTTCCCCCTGCAGCCGGTAATGCTCTCTTTGGTCAGACTGTACGCAGAAACCGGTAAGAGCGAGGAAGCTGTTGAGATGTACTGGCAGGCCCTGAACAGGGTGAAGAACAGCACCGAGGCATCTTTCATCCTGGA
The DNA here is from genome assembly GCA_964464265.1 of uncultured bacterium. Lineage (GTDB taxonomy): Bacteria > Zhuqueibacterota > QNDG01 > QNDG01 > DSAB01 > CAYXFJ01. The sequence continues at coordinate 1,678 of CAYXFJ010000254.1, read as the reverse complement.
CGATCTCATCTACATAGTAAACGGCCGTGAGTACAGGGTGCTCAAACGGGACATGCCGTTCGATTGGTTTAAAAAGGATGTTCAGGTTTTCTGGACGAACCGTGACCCCCTGCCGTCCGTTTCGGTCAATCTGCGGCTTATTGAACACTACCGGAGGCTGGTTTATGCGGAAAAGAATTACCGCTATGACGGCTTCCGGATCTGGGCTTACAAAGGTGATTTATTGAATGTTTTAAAGTTTCCGGAATGGTACTATGAGAATGAATTGCTGAACGACAAGGGCCTTATATACCTCCGTTACGGAGAACCGGATGAAACCTCTTTTGCCATTGCCGACGGTGTCGAGCAGAACCATTCCTGGAGATACTACCAGCGCGGAAATGCTCCCCAGATGATATTCCACTTTTCAGTTCCGGATCAGGCTCCCCCCGGGTACTGGACACTTGTTCCTGTATTCACCGATTCACGCATCCTGGAGAATCTCGTGGAGTGGGATCTGCTCTATCAAAGGCTGCTCTACGGTGACGTGATGGAGAGGCAATCCACACTTCAGGAGATCCGGATGAAGAGCTTCGATACTGTGGATCTCGGATTCCGCACGGACCACCATACATGGGATTCAGAAACCCGGTCACTGGACATGTACTTTACGACTTCCCGTTTCCGGGAAGAGGGAAATGAGGATGTACTGCAGATCAGTTATGCCGTAGGCATGGAAGATTTTCTGGAACTGAAATCCTCACAGGGAAAAGAACCTCTGGAAACCGGCTACATAGTACATGACCAGAATATGAATCCTGTAAAGAGGGAGATGCACAATTTTTTTCTGGACGACAGTGCAGCTTACTTAATAAAGGATCGGATGCTCATCGATGAGTATGAAATCCCGGTGACTTCCAGGATCGCCAGGGTCACCTTTCATGCACGCGTTCCCGGAGGCAACAAAATCAACGGGCTGCGGTTCACCTATATAATGAATGACAGCACAAGAGACCGGCTGTCGTGCAGCAGCCTTAAGCTGGGGTACGAAATCGAACCTAAGGGAGATCTGGATTTGCTCTCCAGAAAAACGCTTCGTATCGTTCCCAATCCCAGTAAAAAGTTCAATGGTGCGCAGACCATATATGTATACTACGAAATTTACAACCTGGCCTTTGACAATAATGGAAACACCTCCTATTCAGTCGGTATTACGCTGAAAAGAAAGGATGGGGACAGTACCTTATTCAAAAAAATTGCCAGGCTGTTTCAGGGAAAGGACAGGTACCGTATCACTTTGCAGAATGAACAATCCGGTGCCACCCGCCGTGTGGCGGAGTACAAGAATTTTGATATCAGACAGTTCAAATCCGGCATATATGAGTTGCAGCTTGCGGTGGCTGACCGGATTTCAGGTGAAGAAACATCCGAAAGGATCGATTTCGAATGGCTTCGCTAGGGCGTTTCCATTGATAATACAATGTTAGTGCACTCATTGGAGGAGATGTGTTGCCATTGAAAACTATAGGCCGGTTCATTAAAGCATTTCACTCCTCCGCATCTCAGCGGCAGGGCGCTGGACCTGTTGAAGGATTTGAAGAAGAAGTAAAAAGGGTCGATCCGGGGCTGAAGTTTAAGTTCTTGGGAAAGTACCGGCAGACCCGCATTTCGCAACTCCGGTCGTGCCTTTTTCCGCTTG
>CAYXFJ010000253.1:0-4297 GCA_964464265.1 uncultured bacterium | reverse complement strand
ATCCTGTGGTCGGATCGTTGTCCAGATCCATCATCAGATGGTAATAGCCCCTGTGACGGTACACCATGGTGCCTGTGCCCTGGTAATCCTCCTCATAGCCTTTGTTCGGCCATACGGGACCGCCCCAGAATTTCATGTAGAAATAGAGAATGTTGTCGATGATCTTCGCCTTGATCTCCTTGACGTTCACGCGGTCTGAGATGGCAGCGCCAACCTCGTCCGGGAAATAATCCTGAAGATTGTCACGCGCTTCGATGAGAACCGGCTCATTTTCCCAGTCAGTTTCATCCGCATCCAGAACGATCTGTGCCAGCACTGTACCACTGAACAAAACGACAAGGCCTGCGATAAATACTCTCAATAGTTTCATGCCTACCTCCTATTGATGTTGACCTGAATTCCGTGAACCCTGTGAATGTGTACCTTTTCCCTCCCTGGGTCACGATTCATCCTGGCGTATAAATATCAAGCCAATGCCTTTCACCTCCTTTCTATATGGGATCATCCTTCCTGTGACCTTCCTAGAAAGCGATCCATTTCATATCCACTGTGGGTACAACAGGTTTATTGGAAAATCGGTTCATGACAAAGAATGAGATATGATTGGTTCCGGGATCGTCGAGGAGTTCGATCCGATCCAGTTTTTTTTCATCAATCCATACAGTATATTTTTTTTCAAGCCGTTTCAGCTCCTCGTCAATGACCGCCATTTGTTTGCGGTGCAGCACCTCGGAATGAACTTCGATCCTGTAGGATTCGAACCGGGTCGAATCCACGTCCGCAAGATCGAGCTCCCGCCAGTGATGTGCGAACCATTCCCTGAGCTCATCCTCCGATACGCTCTTTTCCTTTACAAGCCGGTCTCTGTATGCATCGTAAGTCCACTTCTCTTCCCACAGCCGCAGATCCTCCTGTATCCGGATCCCGACGGAATCGGCGAATCCCTCCTCCTGTCCGATCGCGATGTACGTATCGTTCCGCATCATCCGGCCTATTTCCGTGAGCAGTCTTTTTTCGAATTCTTCCTGACTGCGTGCCTGTTTCAGATTCCTCCTGTAATAATCCATATAATCTATATAGTCTCCAACCGTCTTTTTCCCCCCGCTGTAAGTGATCAGGGTTTCACCGGACATTTTCCTGATCTCTTTCAGGTAAGGCCGTGTGCTGTCCGCGTTTTCAATCGCTTCTGAAAGCGACATACCGGAGGGAAGGCGGTCCTGGATCCACTGAAAGAGAAGAGGCGCGAGATCCTGTACCACATGTCCTTTGACCCTGATGTCCATAGGCGTAAGAACACTGTCCATCAGCACATGAGAGATCGAATCCGCCTGAATGTTGTGGAGCCTGTCCATCATCTTTTTTCGCTTCACTCCGTAAAAGAGCTCTTCTTCCTTTATCCCCTCTCGGTGTATATCGGTCACCTGAAACAGGGCATATCCGTCATCAAAAGGGATCGGTTCCGAGATCTCGTTGATTTCCAGGTCTTTGATGCCGTCCAGGATCTCCGGGTTCATGTCCAGGAAGTCGATCCATTCTGTGGTAAAATACTCTTCTTCCAGTACAGGAATATCCCTCTTTGACAATTGTTCTTGAATATATTCGGAAAAACCGGCAGACCTCGCCCGTATAAGAGCCGCCTGGGCCTCTTCAAGGGAAGGAACAGGCCATATGCGCATGCGCCAGGTGACCGTTCCCTTTTTCAGAGCATCCTGAATCTGATCTTCCGTTATATGAACTCTCTCGTGTACGTACTTCTGATAAAAAGCTTCGAGTAAATTGAGGTAACGCCTCTGTTTCATGCGTCTCGCTACATAGGGACTTTGATTAAGTCCGATCCGGTAACCCTCGGCTGCAAGAAGCTTTTCATGAATGAGAAGATTAAGAAATGTGCGTCTCGCGTCGGGTCCGCGGCGCAGGCTCGCAAGACTGAATTCAAAATTATATTTGAACTCTTTTGCCGTGATCCTGAGATCACCTGCCTTTGCTATGATCTCATGCCCTTCATCACGGGATCGGTTTCTCGTGCATCCGGAAAGCCCCAAAAACATCCCCGCGAGGAGCAGATAATAGCCGGCTCTCTGCATACGGCTTCTGCAGATTCCGTACAGTTGCCGGATGCCGGTTTTCAATCCGGAAAAATGGTTCATTTGATCACAGCGAACTTGCCGCGTTTCACTCCTATCCCCGGAGCGTCCACATGGAAGAAATACATGCCAAATGCGATTTCAGGACCGTCCTCCGTGGTCAGATCCCAGGAATGGCGCCCGTAATCCACTGCGGAATTGTGCTCCAGTGTCCGGATCAGTTTGCCGCTGGCCGTGAAAATCCGTATCGTGCATTCGGGCGGCAGATTGACGAATTCCACTTTTCGCGCGGAGCGACCTCCGAGATAGTACATGGATTCATAAGTACTGGAAACCACGTAGGGATCCGGAACCACGTAAATATCCCGCATTCGGTCCCTGGCTATGTCTTCCTTGAATTCCCCGCCTTCCACCTTGAATCTGTATACGTCCTTTCTGTCCGGATTTCTGACCGTATAAAACCGGTACAGGGCTCCGGGTTCAGGTGCGATCACCGGTTTCAGGGAATCATGGATATCCTTGAAAAAGCTGATCTCCCAGGAAGAACGGTATTCAGTGGCACCTTTGGACTCATAGGGACCGAAGAGAAAAACGACCCGGGTGCTGTCCCAGACCTGCCCTCTCATTTCGGGGGTATTGTCCTGAGTTTGCTTGGAAACATCGTAATAGATCTTGACCTTCATCTTTCTCGGATTGTAGGGATCCGTGATATCCCAGGTGGAGAAATTCAGCGGTACCTCGTCCACGACCTTGCCCTCAGTCGTATACCTCACGGTGCGCGATGTGTCCACACCGAAGTGATCCTCGACTCGGAGCTCGAAGTCGCCGGGCAAAGCAAATCCATCCGTTCGTATCTGGATCTTATAAGCGAGCAGATTGGTCTTGCTGTTCCGCCACTTTCGCCATTCGGTGGTCTCTCTTCCCCGCTCGTTCCAGGTAATCACCTCTATACCCCTGTGGCGCCAGTGGTAAAAATCGTTCAGATCTCCGGGAACCGGCCACTTCATGTCGAAATGGATGCCCTCGTAGATTGTCTTTTCCAGAACAGGCGGAACAGTCAGCATGAATTTCGCATGGTTGTCCTCGAACAGATTGAAGAGCACGGAGTCCGTGGTCAGATTCACGAGCTTAATACCCCGGATATTACCATGAACATAGGAGGAATCCATTTTTTCCAGCCAGGCGTCATCCAAAAATGTCAGCTCGTATTCACTGCCCAGACTGATATGGTTGCGGTTGAACACTTCGATGTTGTGTACCTCACCGCGGGCATAACCACTCACGTGCGCCACGTTCGAGGTATCCACGTGCGGATCGATGTATCCTGCAGCCATCTGTGTGGGGATAGCAACGGCTGTATTACGGTCGCGGTAGATCACCTCGCCCACACGGTTCACAACGACATTGAAAGGGGATTCGGAAGGCATGGCCTGCATAGGATGCGCCAGGCTTACCAGACCCCTTTCGAAGAAGTCGAAATCATTGCCCGCATCGATGGCGGAGACTGCATAGTAATAGACCCTTCCATTGTCCACCAGCGTGTCTTTATAGGAATGACGAAGGCCCGAATCGTTACCCATATCGTAGTGCACGCCCAGGGAAGGGAAAGGCACAGGGTGGGGGCCCTTCAATCCGTCGATTTTATCATAAATGGCGATGGGCTTGAATAGCAGCACATTTCCGAATGCATCTGTAATGGTTTTCTGATCGTAAAAATCAGGATCCGTGCTCTTGTATACGCGGTAACCTTCAAAATCCTCTCCAAAAAAAGGATCCTTGGATTTTTCAGCCTCGGTATCCCAGTAAAGCTGTATTTTCCTGTCGCCTGCATTGCAGATCACTGTGGGCTGTACCGGCGGGGTCAGGAAGCGGTAATTCGCATTGTAAATACGCTGCATGATGGACTTGTTCCGCACGATGTCCTCATTGTCCTGCCCCATGATGGCAGCAATGCAGAACCGTTCCCATCTCATCTTATCCAGTTTGACAGCCCTGGAACCAAAAGTGAAACAGATGTCGTCATCCGAATCCACGACCCGCTGATCCTCTTTCCTGAGATATTTCTCCCAGTAAGCTTTGTCCGAGAGCAGATCGTTGTTCACCTCATACGCATAGACATGCTTGAGACCGGCCTGGTCCGCTTCATCGATGTCCGTAATATCAAAATTGGGTTCTCCGAGATCCATGATCCCGTTGCATTCCGTGCCGTCATC
>CAYXFJ010000252.1:0-4339 GCA_964464265.1 uncultured bacterium | reverse complement strand
TGAATGAGATCCGGACTTTCGGAGAGGAAAATATCCCCGAAAGGCGTGTGCCCGCTGTCGCTCGGCCGGCTCAGCAGAAGATACTTGCCTCCTACCTTTCTCGGGAACAGCACCCCGTTGCGGTTGAAAGGCATCAGGGGATTCGGCATCCGGATGAAGGTTTTGAAATCCTCTGTTCTGCCAAGGCCAATGGATGCGCCTCTCATGTCGTCGCACCATACAATATAAAAGGTACCGTCTATTTTGACCAGTCTGGGGTCGTACGCATAACTCGTGGGATCCGGCTTTCCTTTTTCATCAACCCACTTTATCGGATCGGGCCCAATCTCCCATTCAAGGCCGTTTTTGCTTTTCCCGGAAAAAAGGGTCGCACGTCCGTTCTTCTGATCTGCCCTGAAAACACCCAAGTATTCCTCTTTATGCGGCAGCACAGCGCTGTTGAAAATCCGCGCAGCTTTAGGGATCGGATTCCAGTCCAGAATGGGATTTTTGCTGTACCGCCAGATCACATCCACCGATTCTTCCGGCTTCTCTTCCCAGGGAATGTTGGGGAGAGATTCTCCGATAATGGTTTTTTTCATTACAATTCTCCTGCTGCTGAGCCCCATCCCCCTGTAAAATGAAATTTCAGGATAACATTGATTATTATTCTTTTTCCGACTCCCCGCTTTTCTTTCTCCTCTCCTCCAGATCCGTTTCGATTTGATCCATCGTTTTCTCGTCCAGTTTAAAGAACAGGATGATGATAATGGCCAGAATTCCGGCAGCTACGGGAATGATGCTCATGAGCGCACGCAGACCGTTCTGAACATCGATGTTCTGCACCACATTCGCCTTGAACCCAAAGAGAGCGAGAAGCCATCCTGCAAAAGCGGTACCCGCTGCCCAGCCGAATTTCTGCGACATGGTGGATGCCGAGAATACAAGTCCTGTAGCCCGTCTTCCCGTTTTCCATTCTGAATAGTCGGCTGCATCCGCGTACATCGCCCAGATGAGGGGAGTCAGCGGACCTCCCGTGAAGGATCCGAAAATCTGAAAGACGAACATGAGAAGGACATTCTCCGGTCTCAAAAAGAAAAATGCGGCTGTACAAACGAGAGCCACGATGAACAGTGTGATGAAGGCTTTTTTCTTGCCTATAAACTTCGCGAACCATCTGGTGAACAGAACGCCGAGAATGGACAGCCACTGACCGATGCCGTTGAAAGCGGATGCCAGTTCAACATAACCGTAGGTGTACGTTTTTCCGAACAGGTGGAATTGCTGATCCTGTACATAATATTTAAAATAATGAGCTGTCACGCTGATCCGGGTAGCGACGAACAGGATCATGAAGAGCGTGGTAAACAGAAGAAGCACCCAGGGTTTGTTGGAGAACAGATCTTTGAGGTCCTGCCTCATGGGTGTTTTCTGGGTTTTCGGAGGCCTGACACGCTCCCGGGTGGAGAGGAACGTAATCGTAAAGAGAATGACAGCCGCTATGCCGACGAATATCATCGTGATCCGCCATCCTGCAGCTTCGTTCCCCTTGCCGAAATAACGGGCCATCGGCAGGGCAAGGAAAGAGATGATGGTACCTGCCAGATAGGCGCAAACATATTTGTAGGAGGATACGCTGGTTCTTTCGATCGGATCCGGTGTGATGACTCCCAGAAGGGACGAATAAGGGATGTTGATCGCTGTATAGGCCATCATCAGAAGAATGAAGGTCACATACGCGTAGATCAGCTTTCCCGTGTACCCTAAGTCTGGTGTGGAAAAGGTGAGTACGCCGATGACCGCCAGAGGAATGGACATCCAGATCAGGTACGGCCTGAATTTTCCCCACCGCGTATTCGTCCTGTCAGCGATCATCCCCATCATGGGATCGTTGATGCCGTCCCACAAACGGGACACGAGAATCATGGTCCCCGCAGCAGCCGCTGTGATCCCGAACACATCCGTGTAGAAATAGAGAAGATAGGCGGTAATGGTCTGCCAGTAAAGAACCGAAGCAAGATCACCGAAGCCGTAACCGACCTTTTCCCTGAACGACAGTTTTTGAATGACTTTTACCATTGTATCGCTCCTCTGATTGTCTATTATATTTTCAGAGAATAATTACATCTCTGCCGCCGAATCCACGGTGAATGATCGTGAGCGGAGCCAGATCTTCATGGATCGACCTCCACATCCGCATGCTTGAGCTGCCTGTGCAGACAATGGCGCCCGGAGGTGGAGGGGATGTTTTATCTTCTGTTTCGAATGCCTGTATGTCTTTTTCAAAACGGGCAGGATCCGGGTAAGCGGTTGTAATCTGCTGTAAGGTGACCTGTTCAGGCGCACACGAGAAAGATACGCCGATGAAGACCAGCAGTAACCCTGCATAAAGAATCCGAAGAAACTTCATGGATATTCCTCAGATAGGCTCAATCCCTGACACACCGGACCGAAAAACCTAATTTAAGAGGTAGGTCAAAACGGTACACTTTTGAATTATCCCAATCCAGCGACCGGCGCACTGCACTACCGGGATTGCCTGTAGAAGACCAGAAAAAGGCTTTAAGGCCCATACTGGTGAAGTTGGCAGTTTCGTAATAACGGGCGCCGCCAGGCAGCGCGGTAAAGCCGCTTTCATCGGTTGCACCAGTGTTGGGGCTTCCCCAATGCGTTGTTCCAGCCTCCTTTAATTTCCCGCCTTCATCTGTCCCTCGATACCCGGTAGAATCTGCTGACAACTGGCTCATGCCCGGTGCCATTTCCAATTCCTTCCATTCCGCATCCGCGGGGACATGCCATCCTTCAGGGGCGAGGCCTCTCAAGTCATTGACCGCGTACCAGTTGTACAGCAATCCGTAAATCGTCGTATTCGATGGATCATTATTATAATTGCAGCAGGCTCCGGTCGTCAGACCGGCCCACGCGCTGTTGTCAATTACTTCAGGTATTGCCTCTCCGTTCCGGTAACGGGTGACTTTCAGATTCTCGGCCATCCACCACTGATTTCCGATTTTGACTGTACGGTATACATTGCCGTCTATGTCAGTCACAGTTCTGTTGACCGTGATATTACAGACCGTGTTTTCGGTGATCACGAGATCTGGTTGCTCATAACTCTCAATGTCCTCTCCGGTGATCCTCAGGACAAACACATTTGACAGCATCCCCGTCAATGCGTCCTGACCGGAAACCTCCGTCTGCTCTGATGGGTACGGGGTCATGTTTAAGTTACTCAGACCGCCGTCGATCAGCAGCATCTTCTTCTGGATTCTTTGTCCCTCCGCGTTCAATGATTATATATAAACACCCGCCGGAACCCCCTGATGAAGATCATCCGTCCCATCCCAGATCATCTGTCCGGCAAGACGGGATTGAAAACCATCAAACAGTGTTCTTACCTTTTGTCCCAGAATATTGTGTATTTCGATCCGGATTTGACCAGGCCGCGATAATTCCCAGGCAATGACTGTTGAAGGATTGAAGGGATTGGGGTAATTCTGCAATAATCTGAAATCCCCTGCATTCCGAGAATCAGAATCATCGATTCCGGTGACATCTATCTCAATGCTGTATTGCCCCTGTTCATTGGTGTACCCGCTGAATTTCCTGCTGGCATCCGACTGATCCGTCAACTCAATCAGAGCGTTCTGTACAGGCTCTGATCCTGTATCCGTTACAACTCCTTCCAGAATGATTTGCGAGAAAAGGCCGGGACCAGGTAAAATGAGACAAAATAACGCAGCTTTGAGCCTTCTTTGAACAGACATGATGCATCCCTCTTTCTTGATCAGGATGATTTGTTTTTATTTCACGCTGATGTTTTTATGTGTTACTTTCTTTACTCTTTTTCCAATTTTTTTCCGTATTTTCTCAAATGAAGGAGGTGGTCCTGTTCTCACCTTCTTACCATCGATAAACAACGCATCGGAAATCCCCCATTCGTGAAATGTCTCGGGATCGAATGTATGAATTTCCTGAAATTCGACGCTTTCGCCAAACTCTTTTGAAGCCCGTTTAGCTCTTTCATGAACGATATTCTGTGACGGGCACCATCCGTTGATGAATGACGTCACTGTTGCCCTGCCTTCTTTCCTTTGAGGTCTCTTTTTCTCCCTTATCCATCTGGGGGGAACAGCATCATCTTTAAAAGGCTTCCATAATAAAACCGACATGCCATCTTTATCCGCTTTCTTATACCCCTGTTTTTTGAACCAGGACGCTTTCATCCAGAAAGGGAGAGATATTCCCCAGGCCGCCACGCCTTTCCGATTCATCGCCCTGACATCATTTTCCGCCGCCTGAAGAAGCGCTTTCCCGATCCCTTTTCTCTGGTAATTTCCAATCCCCTGTTTGTAGCCAT
>CAYXFJ010000251.1:2644-4413 GCA_964464265.1 uncultured bacterium | reverse complement strand
GGAAAATGATCTTTACTGAAAGAAAAGATAAGGTCATGGAGTTGAGAAGAGGATTTGAGATAAAACCCGGGGAAAGGGTTTTTATTGCTGAAGATGTAATAACAACCGGAGGGTCTGTTTTTGAAGTTATTGAGATCTGTAATTTATATGGTGCGCAAATAAAAGGAATCTTAAGTATTGTTGACAGGTCAGAAAATGTTTCTTTTGATTATCCATATAATTCTTTTATCAGACTTCAGGTTGAAAAATATCCTCCAGGGGATTGCCCCCTATGCAAGTCCGGTGTGAGATTATATTATCCAGGAAGCAGAAAGCAATGATAATGAATAAAAATCAGGTTCCGGCTTCAGATATTGAACATGCAAGATCTATAAGAAAATACAGAGGAGGTTTAAAAAAAGACTTAAAAAAGGAAAAAATAAGCCTGGAAGAATTACTGGCCAAAAAGGAAATTTACGATATTTATATTGCAAACATGAATGTATTTGATATTGTGTTATCTCTGCCAGGTTACGGCAGGGTAAAAGCGGAAAAAATAATGAAAGAGTTAAAAATAAATTCATGCAAAAAATTTAAGGGACTTGGCAAAAAGCAGAGAAAGAGTTTATCTGATTTTTTTGGATTTGAGATAGGTGCATATGTCTGAAAAAAAGGGAAGATTATTTATTATTTCCGGACCTTCAGGTTCGGGAAAGAGCACATTGATAGACGGTGTGCTTACAGAGCTTAAAAATTTTATCAGGTCCACTTCCGTGACAACAAGACCAAAACGAAAAAATGAGGCTGATGGAAAGAAATATATTTTTTTATCAAAAGACGAATTCAAAAAACTTGCTGGTGATAAAAAACTCCTTGAAAATGTAAATTATTGCGGGTTTGAATACGGTACCCCTAAAGAATTTGTAGAAAAGGAGCTGTCTGCGGGAAACAATGTTATCCTTGAAATAGACGTACAGGGTGCAATCCAGGTAAAAGAACAAAAAAAAGATGCATTTATGATCTTTATTTCAACTCCTTCCATGCAGATTTTGAAAAACAGGCTGAAAAAACGCAATACGGAATCAGTCCTTGAAATTGATAAAAGGCTGAAGACCGCTGAGGATGAAATAAAATTCCAGTGGCCGGCTTTCCGGGGACCGGGGGCAAATGCCGTGGCCGTTTTCGAAGGAGTGCCCACGGAATGGGACGGACCTTCAGGAAAGAATATTTTATGGAAAACGGAGATCCCGGGATCAGGATTCAATTCCCCTGTGCGCTGGAATGACAGGATCTTTCTTTCCGCAGCGGATGAAAAGACCCGCGAAGTTTATTGTTTCGATACGGAAACCGGGAAGGTTCTCTGGATCAAATCTGTCGAAGGAATTGAGGGATCCCCTTCGGAAATCCCTAAGGTAGGGAAAGACACCGGATATGCCGCACCGAGCGCCGCTTTGGACGGCAGGTTCGTATTTGTGATTTTCGCCAACGGGGATATCGTGTGTATTGATTTTGACGGGAATCTGGTCTGGAGCAGGAATCTGGGGATTCCCCAAAATCATTACGGACATTCCTCTTCTCTTATAGCCCATGGCGGCAGCGTGATCGTTCAGTATGACCAGACTTCCGGCGGGCATCTCTATGCCTTCGATGCGGAAACCGGAGAGATAAAATGGGAAACCATGAGGGATGTGGAAGTTTCCTGGTCCTCGCCTGTGCTGGTGAATACCGGAAAGCGTTTCGAGGTGATCATCAACGCCAATCCTCTTGTGGCGTCCTATGACCCGCTTACA
>CAYXFJ010000251.1:0-2612 GCA_964464265.1 uncultured bacterium | reverse complement strand
CATGAGCGGCGAGGTTGCGCCTTCTCCATGCTATGCGGATGGGAGGGTCTATGCCCTGAACGACTATGCTGTTCTGGCGGCCATAAAACCGGGATCTCCCCCTGAGACCCTGTGGGAAAACGACGAGTATCTCTCTGATATAGCGTCCCCTGTGGCAACTTCAGAATACCTGTTCGTGGCCACGAGTTACGGGGATCTCTTCTGCCTGGATGCGAAGAACGGAACGCATCTCTGGACACAGATGTTCGACAAAGGATTTTACGCCTCCCCGGTGATCATGGGTGATCTGGTCTACGCCCTGGATTCAGAGGGACTCATGCACATCTTCAGGACGGAAAAAACCTATCAATCCGTTTCGGAGTGTGCGCTCGGAGAGCCGGCCTTCAGCACTCCCGCGTTCGGTCCAGGACGCATTTACATACGCGGAGAAAAGCATCTTTACGGCATAGGGAGTGCAGATGGAAGCTGAGAAAGACCTCATGCAGGAACCGGATCTGAGCATTGTGGATTCACTGGTAGAAGGGATAGGCCGGTCCAGAAGGCACGTCATACCTCTGCTTCAGGCCATCCAGGGACGCTTTCATTATCTTCCTCAGGAAGCACTCAGGAGGGTGTGCGAGATCACGGAGATCACACCTGCAGATATTACGGGAGTTTCCACTTTTTACAACCAGTTCCGCCATGCACCTGCAGGCGAGCATATGGTCCATATCTGCCTGGGAACAGCCTGCCATGTCAAGGGTGCAGACTTCGTATATGATGCCTTCCAGCGGTATCTCAATATCAAAAAGGATCAGGATACAGATCCGAAACGGTTGTTCACTCTGGACAAGGTGGCCTGCCTCGGCTGCTGTACACTGGCCCCTGTTGTGCAGATTGACGGCATCACTTATGGCCATCTGAAGCCGGATACCGTGCCGCATGTGATCCATGATTTTCTCGTAAGGGAAGACGGTCATGAAGGTAAAGCAGGGAAAAAACGTTCCGATGAAAAAGTCATTGGAGAGATACGCATCGGCCTGGGTTCCTGCTGTGTGGCCAGCGGTTCCGCGAACGTGCACAGGGCTCTGGAAGAGGCCCTCGAAAAGATCGATACGCCCGTCAGGGTAAAGCGGGTAGGCTGTGTGGGGATGTGCCACCGCGTACCCCTTCTGGAGGTGAATGTCGGCAATGAACCTCCGGTGCATTATTCCAGAGTGCAGCCTGAAAACATCAGGAACATTCTGGACAGGCATATGAAACCCGGGCCCCGGGGTAAACTGCGCCGCTACACAAACCGCCTGCTCGAAAATCTGCTTTCGGATGACGGCCGGGAACCTGCCTCCCATAAGCGGATCAGTTTCAGGGATGCACCTGTGGCTGCCTTCCTGGACAGGCAGAAGCATATTGCGACAGAATGCTATGGCACGATGGATCCCACGGATATCGGGGAATACCGGTCTCAGGGAGGATTCTCAGCCCTGGAGCAATGCCTGAAGCAGGGATCGCCGGAATCGGTCATCGATGCTGTCACGAGGAGCGGGCTGAGGGGGCGGGGAGGGGCCGGTTTTCCGACCGGGAAAAAATGGGCTGCTGTCAGAGCTGCCCGTGGAGATAAAAAATACGTTGTCTGCAACGGGGACGAGGGGGATCCCGGGGCTTTCATGGACAGAATGCTTCTTGAGTCCTATCCGTACCGCGTCATCGAAGGGATGACCATCGCCGCCTTTGCCGCCGGAGCGCATGAGGGATATTTTTACATCAGAGCTGAATATCCTCTGGCTGTGGAAAGGGTGAATGAAGCTCTCGAGATGTCCAGGAAGGAGGGCTTTACCGGAGAAAATATTCTGGAGACGGGATTCTCTCTGGATCTCAGGGTCATGGAAGGCGCGGGTGCTTTTGTTTGCGGAGAGGAAACCGCACTGATCGCCTCCATAGAGGGCAGGCGGGGCATGCCCAGGAGGAGACCTCCCTTTCCTGCTGAAAAGGGGCTGTGGGGGTGCCCGACACTGATCAACAATGTAGAGACATATTCCCTGGTGCCCTGGATATTCCGGAATTCTCCGGAAGACTTCGCGGCGATCGGGACAGAGAAGAGCAAGGGAACCAAAGTCTTTGCTCTTGCAGGGAAGATCACCCGCGGCGGGCTTATCGAGGTCCCCATGGGGATCACCATACAGGAAATTGTCAGTGACATCGGGGGAGGCATGGCCGGAGGCAGGCGCTTCAAGGCTTTACAGATCGGCGGACCCTCGGGAGGGTGCATACCCGCTCATCTGGCGCACACGCCTGTGGATTTTGATGAACTGATCGGTGTGGGCGCAATGATGGGATCCGGCGGATTGGTCGCTCTGGATGACAGCGACTGCATGGTTGACATTGCCAAATACTTCCTCAGTTTCACGCAGTCTCAGTCCTGCGGGAAATGTACTTTCTGCAGGGTGGGCACACGCCGCATGCTGGATATTCTCGAAAGGCTCACCACCGGAGAAGGCAAGAAGGAAGATCTTGAGAAACTCGAATACCTGGCTGAAAAGACAAAGCTGGGGAGCCTTTGCGGACTCGGCAGGACAGCACCGAATCCCGTGCTGACCACCCTGAGATACTTTCGCAGCGAATATGAAGCTCATATA
>CAYXFJ010000250.1:277-4426 GCA_964464265.1 uncultured bacterium | reverse complement strand
ATAAGTACCGATTAAAATCCCCAGCGCAATGAGCGAAAAATAGTATACCAATATCCATCATCTCCTTATCAAATTACGTATGCAATGTTTAACATAATATTAAACAGCATCCCGTCGTATATGAAAAACGTTCAGATAGCCTTTAATTACATTAATTAGATGAATGTCAGTTTATAACTCATTCTATCACTATTCAATTTTAACGAGAGGGCAAAATACCCAGTGTTCCCCGAGTCCACATAGGAAAGAACGTGTTCACTAAAATGGGATAATTGCCAGTGTTGATAAATGGTAGCATATCCGTGCTGCCCACAACTTTCAAGGCACCAGACGAGGCGACGGCGGACACGTTCAGAAGAGCCTGTATTTGGTTGAGAAATATATTTCCAGCGGAGTCCCTGGTATAGACGTCATGGTTCACACCTACCAGACGGACTGGTGGTACCACCGACATCACATCCCATGAGTAGATCAGGTTCCCATCGAAAAAAATCTGTC
The DNA here is from genome assembly GCA_964464265.1 of uncultured bacterium. Lineage (GTDB taxonomy): Bacteria > Zhuqueibacterota > QNDG01 > QNDG01 > DSAB01 > CAYXFJ01. The sequence continues at coordinate 3,928 of CAYXFJ010000250.1, read as the reverse complement.
CACCTCGCCTGGGCCCTGGCGGATCAAGGGAAACACTTTCGATCGGAACCTGCACGCTGCCCGCGGTCATCCTTACCTTACGAGCTAGCGGATTGGTGGATCCGTCGAATAGACTTAACCACGTCATTGTCGGCTGGGTTTGCAGAGCTCCGACGACGGGGCGAATGTCCTTTAAGCCGTCGATCAATAACCAGACATGAATTTCCTGAGAAGGTCCAAGATTCTCACCATCTATCCAGTATTGCGAACAGTCCTGAACAAGGATCTGGACACGCGCTTTTCCATCTTCAAGTACGACCGAGAAATCGGACCCAACCCAATCTTGAAATGGGCGTGGATCAAGATGCATCTGAATAACGTCTTCGTTGCATTGTTTCGTCAGAAAATGCCGTGGACGCTCAGATTGTGCATCTACCTGCGTGGCAAGAAAAAATGGCAGTGCCAATGTCAAGATCAAGTTATTTGATATTGTGATACGATTTTGTTTTTGCATTAAAGTGTTCCTATCAGGCTGACACCTTTTAAACGGCATACAGTCGTATATGAAAAAGATCAGACAGCCTTTTAAAAAGATATAGTACCCAACCGCTTTCTTTATCGCAATCGATCCCTGTCACTGAAAATCGGGATGATATTTATAGCACACAGATCTTCCTTGCACATTGCCGCTGTTAAAGGAGTACTTCAGCACTATTGATGAAAATGAAAATTAGAAGGTGAGTTAATGGGTATGTTGCTCTATCCATTGATCTATTTGCGCAACTACCGTATTCTATCTGCAGATTAAACAGTCAGAGCGCGTGCGGATTCCCTGATGATCAGCTCTGTTTCCAGTACGACTCGCTCTGGGGGCAGCACGGATGAGGATTCGATGTTGCGGATGAGAATCTCCGCTGCCCTCCTGCCGATCTCAAGCTGGGGGGCCCGGATCGTGGTCAGGGGCGGAGGAAAAACCTTTGCATAATCGATATCATCGATCCCGATAATGGATATGTCGTCCGGCACACGGATACCCAGTTCCTTCATCGCATCTATTACTGCAAGAGCCTGCTGATCATTAAAACAGACAATGGCCGTCGGATAATCCTCTCTGTTTTTATTACTGAAGAATTTCATCGTCCTGCCGTAACTCTCTTCATGGCGGGATCCTATGGGTACGATCATATCCTCAGAGAAAACCAGCGGGCTCTCACTGAAGGCATACCGAAATCCTTCTATCCTTTCCTCAGTATGCGATGATCCGTGAGGACCTGCAAAATGCACGATTTTTTTATGCCCGTTGTCAATGAGATATTTCACTGCTTTTTTAATCGCCTTTAAATTATCGATTGCCACGACATTGGCCTGAATGCCTTTCACATCCTCCAGTAATACAAAAGGATAATTGATCATTTTCAGTTTAAAGAGATGTTCGATTTCCGCAGCGCCCTCCACAATGGGAGAAATGATCGCTCCTTTGATATCCTTCGTGCTGAAAAGATGCGTGAATTTCTTCTCATTTTCATGGTCGTTTTCTGAACTTGTTACAATTGCTTGCCGATTTTAAGATCTCGCTTGACACTTTTTAATTTGTAGAGTACCTTTAGTCAAGGAGGTCTGCGCCTATGACCGATGATCAGTGGAATATATTGAAATCGATCATTCGTGGAGAAGTGGTGAATCCATTACCTGTCGGTTTTATCATCGATAGTCCCTGGCTGCCGAACTGGTACGGAATTAAAATAATTGATTATCTCTCCAATGACAGTCATTTCTTTAAAGCTAATCTGAAGGCCATCCATGAATTCCCGGATATCCTTTTCCTGCCGGGTTTCTGGTCCGAATACGGTATGTGTACAGAACCGTCAGCCTTCGGTACACGCTGTAAGTTCCTTTCCAATGAATTCCCTCATGCGTATAAAATTCTGCACTCAGCAGATGAAATCGATTCAATGCCGGTTCCGGATCCTGAAACGGATGGTCTTTTGCCCTTTGTTTTAAACCGTTTGAAACTCGCCCGGCCCAGGATTGAAAAAGAGGGACACAAGATCCGTTTCGCTGTTGCCCGCGGGCCGTTCAATATCGCAAGCTTTTTAATGGGTACAACGGAATTCCTGACTGCAATGATGCTTCAACCTGAAAAAGCGGAAACGCTCGTCAGGAAGATTACTTCATTCCTGAAACAATGGATTCATCTGCAGATTGATACATTTCCGACAATTGATGGTATATTATTGCTTGATGATATCATCGGTTTCATTGGAGAGGCTGAATTCCGCAGGTTCGGCCTACCCTATTTCAAGGATCTTTTTAACGCAGATGTATCCGTGAAGTTTTTACATAATGATGCTCCGTGCAGGGTTTCCGCGCCCTATTTACCCGAAATGGGTGTGAATTTGTTCAATATGGGTTTTGATATTTCATTGAACGAACTTAAAGACCTGACGGGTCATCAGGTTGCCCTGTTGGGGAATCTCCCTCCGCGTGATGTACTTGCGAATGGGAGCCCGGATCATGTCAGGGAAAGTACCATCCAATTACTGGATTCACTGAAGGACAATTCTAAAATCATCATTTCCTGCGGAGGAGGTATGCCTCCGAATGTGAGCACAGAAAATATATCCGCTCTGTTACAGGCTGTGAAAAATTATTAAGAATAACTGGATTTCCATCAGCTGCAGGAAATCCCCCTACCACTTCCAGTGATACTTTCCCTGGAAATCCGGATATCCGCCCTGTATTTTCTTCACGGTGCCGTATACTTTTTCTATAGCCCCCTCTGTGTCAGCCACCCCTCCCTCAGGATACTGTTCTGCCAGGGGCGGATGCTTCTCCGTGAGCACCCCGTAAGTTTGCCATACCACCCGTCAAGCGATAGGTCCCGTGAGGTCAACCATCATCCATTTTATCATTATTCCCTTTTCGTTAACAGTTCGCAAGTTCTTGTATGCTCATCTGAACCAATACCGAAGTATTTACCCTAACCCATGGTCGTTCACGTTCAATTTTTATTTTACCATGAACGAGGCTGTCACCGGAGAGGCAAGTCCCAGTTCCTGGCTTTTCTTATAGGGCGAAGAAGGCCCAACAAACACTCTGAAGTCTCCTTTTTCCAGGACAGCCCGGCCTTTCTCGTCTATAAGCTGCATCATTTCAGGAGTACAGGTAAAGGAAACCTCTTTCGATTCTCCGGCTCTGATAAAAACTCGTTTAAATCCCTTCAAAGCCCATTGCGGAACGTACACGGAGGCTTCCATATCGGAGAGATAGAACTGCACCACCTCCTCCGCATCCATCACCCCAGTATTGGTGATCCTGACTTGAAGATCTACCGGATCTCCCTTTTTGACAGATTCGGAAGACAAGGTTAGACGATCATATTTCAGGGATGTGTAGGAAAGTCCGAATCCGAAAGGATAGAGGGGTTCTTCTTTCATGAACCTGTAAGTACGTCCCTTCATGGAATAATCCTCATAAGCGGGAATCTGATCGAAGGAAACGGGGAAGGTGACCGGGAGCCGCCCGGAAGGTGAAATATCACCGAACAGGATATCCGCGACAGCATTCCCTCCCTGCTCGCCCGGGTACCATGCCAACAGGATGGCATCCACGTAAGGATCGATCTCGCTGAGATCCACCGGGCTGCCAGCTGTGACGACGGCGATGATTGGT
>CAYXFJ010000250.1:0-233 GCA_964464265.1 uncultured bacterium | reverse complement strand
CCACCTGGTTGTCCGGTAAACCGTAATCGAACCTATCGCCCTTGTAAGGCGATGCGATGGACTCCCCTTCTTCGCCTTCGAGCAGTCCCGAAAGACCGAAGGCCACAACAATGGCATCGGCCTGATGGGATTCTTCCGTCACCCAGTCAATGGGATTCGGATTTTCCCTGTCCATTAAAAAGCCCTGTTTATACTGAACAATCGTTCCGCTGCCGACCTTATCCGTTAAACCC
>CAYXFJ010000249.1:0-4434 GCA_964464265.1 uncultured bacterium | reverse complement strand
GGCGTGAATTCCTGAAAGTGACAGCCAGTGGTTCTGCGGCTGCTTTCGCTATTTTAGGAGGATGCTCTTCTTTAAAGCAAAAGTCCAGGAAACCCAATCTCCTTTTCATCTGGACGGATGAACAGCGTGCGGATACAATGGCAGTATATGGCAATACCAGGATCGAGACACCGAATCTCAACAGGCTTGCTGCTGAGAGTATCGTATTTCAGCGGGCATATGTCAGTCAGCCTGTGTGTACGCCCTCACGTTCCACAGTGATGACAGGGCTCTGGCCTCATACGTCAGGACTGGTGAGGAACAATATACCGCTTCCGGAAGAGGTTCCCTGTTTCAACGAATTGCTGGGCGATCCGGAATACAGTTCAGCTTATATGGGGAAATGGCATCTGGGAGATGAAGTGTTTCGCCAGCATCATTTTGATGAATGGGAAACCATCGAGGACCAGTATTACATGCATTTTCGGGAAGGGCGGGACAAGTCGTCCAGAAGCAGCTATCACCATTTTTTAATCAGTCTCGGTTATGAACCGGATCGTAAGGAAGGGACATTCAGCAGAAATTTTGCAGCCCGGCGTCCGATCGAGCACTGCAAGCCGAAATTCCTGGAAACCAAAGCCTGTGATTTTCTGCGGCGCAACAAAAATAATCCTTTTATATTATATGTCAATTTCCTGGAACCTCATATGCCCTTTTTCGGACCTTTGAATGACAAATATCCGGCTTCAGAAATGGCATTGCCTGAAAGTTACAATAACATACTCGGAGAAAACGATCCGGTGCGCATGAGGACCAAACAGATATCAGACATGGAGTCAACGGAGCCCGAAGAGCTGAAAACGACCATGGCCAGATACTGGGGTCTGGTGACGCAGGTGGATATGAGCGTGGGAGCGATACTCAAGACACTTGAAGATTTAAATCTCGCCGGCAACACGATTGTTGTTTATACGAGTGATCATGGCGACATGATGGGATGTCACAGGATGATGGCCAAATCAGTCATGTATGAGGAAGCCACGAGAATTCCCTGGCTGATGCGTATTCCATCCATGGGGCGTAAACAGAAAATCATTAAAAATCCGGTAAGTCAGATCGACATAGTGCCGACCCTTCTTGATCTCATGGGTTCTGAAAAGAAAATGGATCTGCCCGGCCAGAGCCTTGTTCCCTTGATCAGTGGAGGAAAAATACAGGAAGATCATGTGTTCATTGAGTGGAATGAACGGGAGGATGGAACTCCGGATGCGGAAGAGGGAAGGGTCAGGCCAAGGTACAAAAGCCTGAATCTCTCTGCCCTCGAGATAGCCAGAGCAAGACGGGCCAATGTAAGGACTGTTATCAGTCCGGATGGCTGGAAGTTATCTTTAAGTGATACGGATAAATGCCAGCTGTTCAACCACAACGTTGATCCCGGAGAAGTGAACAATCTCTTCTATTCCGGGAAGCACCAGGATGTGATTGAGAGACTGACGCAGAAGATACATGAGTGGCAGAAAAGAGCGGGAGATACCGTTACTGTTTAAATGCCGATATAGAGAGAAGTCTATGATGATCAAACCCGCGGTGAAGGGCGCGCTATTTCCATGATTGTATTTAAGAAAGGATATTATATATTCTGAATTCAGAAAAAGGTGTTTGTATATAGTAATTTTGCGGATTACGATCTTAAAATATGTTATAAATAGATCACTGAAAAATCGTATGCCCCGGGCTCACCCCCGATACTTCCTGATAATCATCGCACTGTTGCTCCCGCCGAAGGCGAAATTGTTGGTCAGGAATGTTTCGAATTCGATGTCTTTGGTTTCGGTCACGATGTTTGGATATTTACAGTTTTCATCCAGATGGTCGATATTGATGGATGGAGCGATAAAGGAATGCTTCAGCATGAGCAGGGAAGCGATGAGTTCCAGCGCTCCGGCGGCACCGATGGTATGACCGATCTGACTCTTTGTGGATGTAAGCATCGGTGAATGATTTTCAAATACCGTCTTGACGGCGGCAATCTCGGCCGGGTCACCCGCAACTGTCGATGTCCCGTGTGTATTGATATAGTCTATGTCCTCAGGTCTGAGACCTGCATCCTGAAGCACAGTTTTCATGCATAAAACCTGCCCATCCGGAGAAGGGGCAACCATGGAATAGCCACCATCGCAGTTGGTTGCGTATCCCAGGATCTCACCGTAAATCAGTGCTCCCCGGCTCAGGGCGTGCTGCAATTCTTCGCCCACCACGATGCCGCCTCCCTCGGCCATGACAAATCCGGCACGATCCCTGTCAAAAGGCCTGGATGCTGCTGGAGGGTTGTCATTGAATGCTGATGGCAGAACACCCATGGCATCGAAGAATGCGCTGCTGATCCAGTCGCAGGATTCTCCTCCCCCTGCAAAAACGATATCCTGCAGTCCCCATTTCACGACCTGGCAGGCGTATCCGATATTCACGAGCCCTGTGGCGCAGGCGTCAGAAATGGCCAGACTCATTCCGCGGTTTTTTATCAGCAGGGTGATGTTGGCGCTTCTTGAGGAACCCATGGTTCTGGGAATACGGATACCTACTCTCCGGGGTCTGTTGTGTTCGTTCATGGCACAGGCTGCTTCATACATATCCATTGCGCTCCCTTCGCCGCAGCCTGCAATGACCCCACACCGGTCGTTCTGTACGTCCGGTTCGGACAGATGACTGTCCTCAAGGGCTTTCAGAGCCGCATAGGAAGTGAATTCGGATCCGCGCCCCATGAACTTCAGCGCTTTTCTTTCGATCATGAGAGAGGCGTCCCAGTCCTTGATCCATCCTGCGACCAGACTGTTGAAGCCATGTTCCTCGAAATCCGGGCAGTAGGTTATGCAGCTTTTGCCCTGACGGAGAGTTTTTTCCATTTCGGCCAGGTCCAGGCCAAGAGTGGAGGCTGCGCCCATACCGGTGATGACCACACGTTTCATCGGATTGTCACTCCTTTTAATGATTGCAGTTGCGTGTACCTTATGTTTATGGCTGCGGATTTGTTTTGAAGCGGTTATGCAGTGCATGATGAATATGCTTAAATATAAGCCGGGATTTTCAATTTTACCAATTAAATTTTCGTTAACAATATAGCCGGCGGTATAAAAATGGCGGGCGGTCCACAAGCTGTATAATCCGCGGTTCATAATTTACAGGCAGTATTGAGACTCATGCACTATTAACAGGAACTGCATGATGAAATATATCAAGTAAGGCAGCTCAGTAAGAATTTCAGAAAGAGTGACTTGATTTCTATTCACATACATGCTACATTAACATCTGTAATGAGAAAAATGAAAGTATCGGGCACTCCTGTAATTTCAATAAAAATTTCATGGAGGTATGAATGGCTGCAAATCACACTCAGAAACGATTTTCCCGGAGAGAGTTTATCAAACAGTCAACGGTCGGGATCGCTGCGGTTTCCGCTCTTCCGGGATTGACAGGTTGTTCGAAAACTTCAACGGCAGATGCAATGCCGAGACGCACGCTGGGGAAAACCGGATTGGCCGTTTCTGTACTGGCATTTGGCAGTGGATCACAATTTCTGAAGAATGAGAATGGCGTATGGGAAGCCATGGTCGAACGTGCGATCGGGCTTGGTATCAATTATTTTGATACCAGTGCAAATTATGGGTCCGGTACTCCCATGGGAAGCGAGGAAAGGCTGGGGACCCTGCTTCCGAAGTACCGCAAGGATATTGTCATCTGTACAAAATTTGATCCGAGAACTCCTGATGAAGCCATGAAAGAGGTCGAGCGAAGTTTAAAACTACTAAAAACCAACTATATCGATATTCTGATGATCCATGCGGTAAGAGCGCACGAAAAGGTCTCGGATCTCGAAAAGGGTGTTTACAGAACACTTCAGGATCTTAAAAGCCAGGGTACGGTCAATTATACAGGATTTTCATGTATGAACTCCGCCGAACTGGCAAGAGACCTTGTCGATACACTGGATTTCGATGTCTGTATGATCCCCATCAGCCCGACACAGTATGGAAAATATGCGGAAACCGTCCTGCCTTCGGCCATAAAGAAAAATGTGGGTGTACTGGCCATGAAAGTGATGAGGGACATCATTGGCAAAGATGCAACCGCAAGGGAACTGATATCCTATTCAATGTCCCATCAGGGCGTGGCTTCCCTGTGCATAGCGCATTTCGGAATGGAGACGCTCGAGGAAAATGCGGCGCTGATCAAGGAAATCTCCCGTATAAAAAAAGCGGATACGGATCATTCTGAACTGGAGACCCGTCTGGCTCAGCTGGCAGGGCCTCACAGGCTATGCTGGGCACGGCCGGATTATGTCGATGGGAACATGTGCTGATCTGTGATATCCGGAGAGAAGTCAATGAACACATTCAAGACTCCACAGGTCCACTCTGGTTTCTTACCAGAGAAACTGATTTCTGCCATCCTGTTCAT
>CAYXFJ010000248.1:2858-4507 GCA_964464265.1 uncultured bacterium | reverse complement strand
ACCTTACAGTGGACATCCTTACCCGAAACATCTTCAACCTCAAGCTGTACGAGGCCATCATTCAGGAACAGCCGGTCACCGGATTTGACGACTTTTGGGAGGGATTCAAAACTCATGGAGACGCGCCGGTTGTCACCCACGGTCTCATCAGCTGTCAGTGTGAAAGTGTCGCCCGCCCTGAGTTCAATGGGTTCCGGATCGATCTTCCCGAGACGCATTTTCGGTCCGGGAAGGTCCGCCATGATCGCAACCCTCTTTCCCGTCGCCTTTTCGGCTGCATGTATCCTCCGGATGACATCGGCATGCGTCGAAAAATCGCCGTGGGAAAAATTAAGCCGTGCAATGTTCATCCCCGCGCGGATCAGCCGCTCGAGCATGTCCTGTGAATGGGAGGCCGGCCCTATCGTCGCGATGATCTTGGTCTTGTGATCCGGAAGCGCCATTTATCTGTTCTTTGCAATAAATTTCCTCTTGACCTCCGGCCATCCCGGATGACCGTAAACCGGTTCAAATCTGGGATCGATACTCATAAAAGCAGGAGACATCCAGCAGGGTATGGAAAACAGGTATTCTATTTTCTTCAGTGCCAGATCGAGATCCCCGGTCATACAATAAATGGAAGCCAGATCCGTCTCGAAGACCACCCCATAAAAAGCGTCCCGGGTCACAGGTAAGAGGTCAACAGCCAGCTTACCTTCCCTGACCGCATCGGAAAAACGTCCGAGACCTGCATAAGCAGCACCGAGAGAGCTGTGTAATCTGGGATCTTCTGGCCACTTCTCTATTTCTTTTTCAAGATCTGCCCTTGCAGCATCATAGGCTTCTTTTCCTTTTGCATTCTCCCCTGTGAAACTATACATATAAGCCATGAACAGGGATTTCGGCATGGCCCAGCATTTGTTCCTGGACCATGTTCCCGGAGTTTTTGCCAGAAGATCCGGGATTTTGTGATAATCACCCTGCGACACAAATTCCCAGAACCAGGCCCAGACATACCATTCATGTTCCGGAGAAACGGAGAGGAGGGCTTTTCCGGACATCTCATTCTTCCCTTTCCAGCTCCAACTCATGAACGCTTTAAACAGATATGACCATGGATCTTCAGGAGCGAGCACTGCGGCCTGGTTGCAGTACTTATCCGCAAGCGGATAATCCCTGTTAAGCCAGTAAATATAAGCGAGCTCCACTGCAAAGGATGCATCATTGGGACTGAGAAGAAAGGCTTTTTCAGCAGTATTCATAGCCTCCTGCCACTGTCCCTTGAACTCATACTGGGAAACCTTTGCCTCAAGGATGAGGGGATTGTTGGGAAGTCCTTTTTCTGCAAGGGTCCCCTCTTCGAGTGCTTTTTCATCATCCATGAGGGACCATAGATAGTAATACCCTAAAGCGAGGCGGACTTCCGGATCCCCCGGAGCCAGCTTCAGGGCCTTTTCTGCAGCCTCCCAGGCCATGTCCTGCCTTTCCCGGGAGAGATCGTATCTCAGGTAATGAAATCTGGCATGGGCTTTTGAAAGTTCCGCGTAGGCCAGGGCAAATCCCGGATCGAGCGAGACTGCCTGCTCGTAACTCCGGATGACATTTTTCCAGCCTTCCACGGTAAAATGCGGCTGCTGGGCATAATGGCGTGCCCTGAGAAACGCATGATA
>CAYXFJ010000248.1:0-2829 GCA_964464265.1 uncultured bacterium | reverse complement strand
TGGATTCAATGATATTCTTCTCTGAATCTCCCAGGGTCAGGCCAAGCTGTTTCACCACGTTCAAAGCGATCTCCGACTGGATGGAAAAGATGTCATCCACAATCCTGTCAAAGGATTGCGACCACAGCTGGATATCATCCCTGATCCGGATCAGGCTGGGAATGATACGTACGCGATCGGGTGCCTCTTCATTCCTGGACCACTGCACGCTTCCTGTAACGGCATACTGTACATTCAGTTCCTCCCCTATCTGCCGGATCGGTTTATCCGATCCCTCATAATGAAAGGCGCTGCTTCTGGAGATCACCCCGAGATTGCCAATTGTGGAAAGATTGCTCATGATCTCCTCGGTGATCCCGTTGGCAAAATAATTATCCTCAGGCTGCCCCAGATTCTCGAACGGCAGGACCACAAGCCTCGGTATTTCCCTCGTCCCGCCCCCGCCTTTTTCCCGAAACAGAAAAAACAAAACGGAAGCGACGAGAAGAAGGACACCCAGTACGGGCAGAGCTCTGGATAAAATCTTTTTCCTGGCCGTTGTCCCCGGGGAAACCGGCTTCCCACGCTGATCTTTATTCTCCAGGCCTATCCGTCTGAAATCCACCAGCAGCTCATCCATCGACGAGTACCGTTTATTGGGATCCTTGGCAAGAGCTTTTACGACTATGTGCTCGAGCTCCAGGGGAATGCCGGTCCGCAGGCCGGTTACAGGTTCCGGTTCCGTATCGAGGATCGAATACACGACAGCCTGTTCATACTCCCCTTTGAACGGCAGCTGTCCCGTGAGCATTTCATAGAGCAGCACACCCAGAGACCAGACATCCGCACGCCTGTCCACCCGGTCTCCTCTGGCCTGCTCAGGGGACATGTAGGATACGGTGCCCAGCGTGGTCCCTGTTTTCGTGAGCCGGGTTCCCGAAGAGAGCAAAGCCAGCCCGAAATCCATAATCTTCACCTGTCCCCTGGAGGTCACCATGATATTGGCGCTTTTGATATCCCTGTGAACAATTTCATGGTCATGAGCTTCCTTGAGACCTTCGGCGATCTGTACAGCAAAATCCATTGCCTTTTCCAGGGGCAGAGGTCCCCTCCGGATCATGTCCTTCAACGTTTCGCCGTCATAACAGGCCATGACAATAAAAAGTTCTCCTTCAGGTGTCTCATCGATTTCATGCACGGTGCAGATATTGGAATGGTCCAGTTTCGAGGAAGCCTTTGCTTCGTGAATGAAGCGGGCTTTTTCAGTCTCATCTGCGGCCTTAAGAGAAAGAAACTTCAGAGCCACCTCGCGGTCGAGTCTGAGGTCTTTTGCCCTGTACACCACGCCCATCCCGCCGCGGCCCATTTCCTCGAGGATCTCATAGTGGGAAATCGTTTTGCCGGCCATAATAAACCTCTTTCCGATGGTCAGAACTGAAATGGAATATCAAAGGAATGCCTGCGGGCCACCCCTGATGCCGCTCGATATCATCCCCTTACTGCTCTCCTCCCGAATGGCACCAGCGCCAGCGAGGCCAGTTTCATATGCTGTCTGGCAAAGGGAATCCCGATGATCGTGACAGCACAGAGAACGGCAAACACAAAATGCGTTATCGTGATCCAGATGCCTCCTACGAGTATCCACAGGACATTCATAACGATTGCCAGTACGCCACTGAATGATTTCTTCTCACTGATTTTCTTGCCGAAAGGCAGAAGAGCAAGAAAGGACAGCTTCATGCATTGAACACCGAAAGGTATGCCGATGATGGTCAGGCACAGAACGAGTCCTCCGGCGAGGTACTCAAAAAAAAGGATGATTCCTCCTCCGAGAAGAATCCACAGAATATTTCCGATGAGACTCATAGCTCTTTTCCCTTTACTTTAATGCGTTTATCACGAGCCGTATTCAAATTCTCCTGAATGTCACCCTCTATTGCCTTTACTCCAAAAAACAGCTTTCTTCCCATTCCCCTGCATCATTCCACGAAATAATAGATCCTCGTCAGCCATTTGGAGCTGTCTTTTTCCGTCATCGGATCCGTTATATATTCCTCGATAACCGGGAGTTTCTGTGTGAGTTTGTTTTTTTTCAGAAACATGTCAAAAGCGTAATGTGCGTTAGCCGAGCCCTCGTAAGGACCGTAATAATCGATCACGTACGCCTTTGAGGCCGGGATATGGATAACAGTCAGGTCTCCTTTACGGACTGTAGATACTATTGGAACTGCGGCTGCCATGTCAGAGGTCTGGGTCGCTTCATCCCAGGTGAAATAAATGCCGCATGGCGCGCCGGTCATCTTCAGTCCTCTTTTCTGTATCTCCTGCATGAGTGTTCCCATGGACCGGGCAAAAAAGGAGCTGAAATCGGCCATGGCAACTTCCTTTCTCACCGCTGCATAGCTCTTTGGAGCGAACCGTATCTCCCTGACCTGATAACTCCTGATCAGTTCGGACTGCTTTTCGCATATGTTCTTCAATAATTCGAGGCCTCTCGCAAAATCCTTTCCGATCATTTTGTCCATGTTCATGATGAGGTTCATGGCATTGAGCGGGAAAGGTGTTTTTCCGTAAAAACTCCAGGAAACCTTCGTACCGTCACCCTGATCGGTCATTTCCACGTATCCGTCCGATTCGCTGGTCCAGGGCTTGATGAATTTCAGATGATAATCGATCCTCTCCATGGGCATCACGTCCGTGGTCATCATCTCTCCCGCACCCGCTTCCTTTCCTGCCCACTTGAACACAGAACCTTTGGTGCCGTCCACTCCTTCCACGGTGATCCTAATAGTGGAATCCATTTCAGCCCACGGCAGCCAGGCTTCCCAGTTCTTCCAGTACATCACATGT
>CAYXFJ010000247.1:0-4508 GCA_964464265.1 uncultured bacterium | reverse complement strand
GGCCAAAACCGCCTTTTTAAGTGGTAATGTTTGGATTGAAGATAATGTCCAAATTTTGGAAAACGTTAAAATAGCCGGACCAACCTACATTGGTAAAAACACGATTGTTGGGAATAATGTCATGATCAGAAACAGTATATTTTCATGATGCCCGCTGCCACGAGACAGATCAGCACGATCATGAGATAAAAAAGAATGGATTTCCACAGGCGGGGCTTTTTCCTGACTTTCCGGTTGCTGATCCATCCGCGCCAGTTGCACTGGTGGCAGCGGTAGAGTTTGGCAGGAAAAAAGCGTCTGGCCGTTCTTTCAAAGACGTTTCTGGTATGGGACCTGTACAGCTTGTATTCACTGCAATGAGGGCAGGGAATGGGCGCCTGCAATGGGAGCTCCTTTCACGGTCTCTCGATCAGGGACTTTATCCTGTCATGAGTGTAATCTCTCAGTTCAATGGCGGTTTTCTTACGGATCTCGGAAAGAGAAATGCTGGTGCCAAATTTGATCTTGAGAGGTGTAGGACGGATGAGCCATCCTTTTTTAGGCTTGAGGTGAAAAAGTCCCGAAATACCGATGGGAACGATAGGAACATCTGCCTCCTTTGCAAGAAAGAAAGGAAGCTTTTTAAAGGTACCTATCTTTCCATCCCTGGTGCGGTGCCCTTCAGGCATGATCGCGATGGACGTACCCTGTTTCAGCCTCTCTGCAGCCTTGCGCATGCTCTGGATGGACTCATGAACACTTTCCCGGTTGATAGGGATGTTTTTCAGACGTTTGACGAACCAGCCGTAAAGAAACCATTTGAACTGTCTGTCAGCCTCGATTCCGCGGAAATAGCTGGGAATATAGGCTCCCAGAAGCAGATTGTCGAAAATGCTGACATGGTTGCACATAAAAATAGCGGTTTTAATGTTTTCCAGTCTTTCTTTTCCTTCGACCCTGACCTTGATGAAAAGGAGACGGAAAAGAAGTTTCAGCATTCTCTTGAGAAGGGGATCCAGCTTCCGTTCAGAGATGATGTAACTCAAAAGCCCCAGACCGATCATGACGAAACCAACATACAGGCCGCCGACCGTCCACATGTAGATCGATATAAGATATTTCATTTCCAGAACACCTCAATGGCTTTGTGAAGACATTCCACTTCCACCGGTGTGGTTCCCAGAAGCTCTCCATCCGGCGTGAGGATTTTGGGTATATCGGTCTTGATCCTGATACTGCGGGACTGAAACTGTTCAACCTCGGGAAGATGAATATGCTCTCCGGTGAATATTTTTGGAAAACTCTTGAGGAGTCTCCTGCGGGACATTTTTCCGAGTAGTGTTACGTCCAGAAGCCCGTCGTCGATGCGGGCGTTCGGCGCCATCAGAAAATTGGCAGTGTAGCGCGTATTGGAAATTTCCACAAACAGGTTTTCCCTCTCGAGGGTTTTACCGTCGAGCTCTATGGTCAGATGATGCGTTTTTAAAAAAAGAGTCCTGTACAAAACGCCGTAAGTATAGGCTATGTTCCCTAAGCCTTTCAGACGGCTGGCTGTCTCCCCGACATCCGCCACAAATCCAAGACCCATGATGTTCAGGTAGTGATAGGTTTTGTCTCCGGTTTTGAAAAGACCGACATCCACAAAACGGGTTTTATTCTGCGCAATAATGTCCAGGGCTTCGGGCCATCTGTCCACATGAAGGTCCAGATCCCTGGCAAAGGCATTTCCCGTGCCTATGGGAAGAATGCCAAGGGGTATGCGCTTTTTGGATGGATTCGCAAAGTATCCGTTCACTATGGCAAAAAGGGTTCCGTCTCCGCCGGCTGTGATGATACCGTCGTATTTCCCGAAATCCGCCTCTTTGACTATCGAAATCGCCTGCTCGGCGGATCCGGTCACGTGGAGATCGTAATTTATGCCCTTCTCTTTAATCTGCGCTTCAACTCCCGGCAGTATCTTTTTTGTCCTGCCATGGGCTGCGTTCGGATTATAGATCATCATCAGGTCCATGGTCTTTTCTTACCTTTCGTTGTGAGAAAGAGGTGTCATATATTGTTCGGGACGGATCATCCTGTTCCGGGCGGTTCATCCTGTGCCCGGTGGTTCGCCCTTTACCGGGCAGTTCATTCTGTCACAGACAACTCATCCTATCCCGAGCGGTTCCGGGAAAAGGAGATCCCTTGCAGCCTCGAGCGCGAAGGAGTCCGTCATGCCGGCCATGAAATCCATAATGGATCTTTCCCGTTCGGTATCGTTCTCGTACAGCCCGGCTCTTTTGGAATGGAACTGCCAGAACTGCCTGTCGATCATACTGGAAGACCGCAGATAGGGCTCTTCATTCTCACCCCATTTTTCAAAGATTTCCACCAGATGAACGGCCATGTGCGTGAGAAGCTCAGTGATGGACCTGTCGCTTCTCACCAGGGTGGGATGATTGTATATTTTCTCGTAATTGAAATCCCTCAGCTGGCATATGAGATCGAATTTAGCATCCGAGAATGTCACGATGTCCTTTCCTGAAGAGTGGATGACCACATCCATGACCAGTGTGTCAATGATCTCGCCGTTCGTGGATCCCAGATTTTTTTTCAGTACAGGCGGAATGTCGCGGCTGGTGATCAATCCGGCGGATATGGCATCCTCTATATCCCTTCCCAGATAGGCGATCTTGTCAGCGATCCGGACCACACACCCCTCGTAGGTCAGAGGAGCGGACTGCCGGGTCGTGATATGATCGAGATCCTTGAATTCCGGATAGGGTTTAAGGTTTTTCAGAAATATCTCGCCGCAGTGCGAAGTGATCCCGTCGCGCACTGCGTAGGTCAGATTCAAGCCCTGACCGTCCCGGGCGATTTTGTCGACGACCCGAAGGCTGTGCACTTCGTGTATAAACCCACCGGAAGATTTGAACAGATTGTTCAGCACTCTTTCACCCACATGACCGAATGGAGCGTGACCGAGATCGTGCCCGAGAGCGATGGCCTGGGCGAGTTCCACATCAATGCCAAGCCCCTTGCAGATGGTCGTTGCGATCGTGGATACGTGCAACACATGTTCAATGCGTGTACAGATGTGGTCGTTCTGGGGCGAAAAGAAAACCTGCGTCTTGTGTTTCAGCCGTCTGAAAGGAGTAGAATGGATGATAGCAGTCTGATCGCGGAAATAGTCGCCCCTGAGATCCGGTTTTCTTGGCCTTATCCTGGAATGGTACAGCTCATCAGACAAAGGATTTTTCATGGAGGCCGTCATTTCCTGGAATAGATCAGTATCTCGATGCGGTCCGTATCCCCGGGGAGATTCCCCGTCGGGCGCACCGGATTTCCCGTTCTTAATACTTCAATCCTGAACATCGAGTTCTCAAACATTTCCAGATCGATCAGATGATTTCGTAGGGTGTCAGCCCGTCTTTCGGACAGCATCTGATGATACGCTTCTGTACCGCGATAGCTGGAAGGTATCCGGATCCGCACTTCAGGTTTTTCAACTTCCCTTATTCTCTTTGCCAGGGAAAATAGAGGTTCCTCTGATCCGGGTTTGAGATCATAGGAGTTTTCTTCAAAGAAGAGATCAGCCCTGTATTCCAGGTAAAGAGCAGTATGGATTGCGCCAAGAGCATCGATATCCGCGCCAACGGCTGTTCCCTCTTTTTCACCCTGAGACGGATCGTCTCTCAGTTTGACATACCTGTAAAGGGCTCCCGGCCGGCAGTACGGTCCGATGTCAATGGAAGGTTTCTGCCTGTTCGTTTTTCCGACAGGGATATAGTATATACCGTCCTCGCTGATCCACACATACACGTCCTCTGCCTGGGAATTGATCTCAAAAACGATCAGGTCCGGTCCCTGGCCGTCCAAAAGAACGTTGTCCCGGAATTCCAGGACCAGAGATCCATCATTCCCCAGAGAGACGAAGCCGGGTTTGCCCGACGTATCCGGATACGGCGCATGCAAAGCAAGACCGGGATTCTGGTACAGACTGTCCGGTTCCAGACCGATATGGTCACCCATGGGACCTGGATCGTAATAGATGACAGTATCGGCAAAGGATGCGAGCCCGAGAGGGAAGGACACAGTATCCCCCGTGCTCTTGATGATGAACCGTTTTTGAATGGTCAGCGTGTCCTGTGGAATCTTACTGATACTATGTGGTTCCTGGGACAGGTATCGCAAAGGTTCACCAAAACAAGGAAACAGGGCAGAAAAACAGACGAGTACGACAAGGCATTTGTTGTAGCGCAGATCATCCATATGGTTTTGAATTTGTTGATAAAACTCATTTTAATATATATAAAAAGAGAATTAAAATAAAGTCAATTTTTACGTTTTTGTCATATTTCGGGGCAGAGAGCGAGAATGGGGGACGATCCCTGTTAAACGAGTGGTGAATGTAAATTGGCCTCCAAAAGATCTATTTACATTAAGTTTTACCTTGACTGAGCATGGAAAAGTTATTATATTTATTGCACCTCAGAATGGCGCTTTAGCTCAGTCGGTAGAGCAACGGACTGAAAATCCGTGTGTCCCCAGTT
>CAYXFJ010000246.1:331-4525 GCA_964464265.1 uncultured bacterium | reverse complement strand
GCGATTCATGTCAGCGGCGATGAGGGAATCGACATGAGCCTCACGGCATTTGAACAGGCCATGCAGGCCAATCCGCGTCCGGATCCAAGACACCGTATAGAACACGGGCTCTTTCCGACTCCGGCTGCACTCCAGAGAATGAAGGAAAGTCACATCATCCTTTCCACGCAGCCGCAGTGGATCAGCTGGTACGGGGATGGATATTCTCAGGGGATGGATGAGGCGACTGTGGGTCACCTTCTGCCGCTGAAAACAATGCTTGATGTGGGGATACCCCTTGCCTTTGGATGTGATGTACCCGCTTCACTCTATCAGGAGCCCAAATGGGCATTTCGCGGTGCTATCATGCGGAACAGTGCACAATCAGGGACCGTATATAATCCGGAGCAGAGACTTACCCCTCTGGAAGCCATACGCATTCACACGATGGGATCAGCCTACGCCGGTTTTGCGGAGGACTCGACCGGTTCACTGGAACCTGGGAAATGTGCGGACCTCGTCATCTGGTCGCTCGATCTGTTGACAACAGGTCCGGGAGAATTGATGGATCTGACCTCGGAAATGACCATCGTGGGGGGCGAAATCGTCTATGATGCAGGGAAGAATCCTTTTACAGCAGTATCTCCGGAGGGCAGCCGGAAAGATGTCCCGGAAAATTATCAATTATCGCAGAATTATCCCAATCCGTTCAATCCATCCACGACAATCCAGTTCAATATTCCTGTTTCAGAAAATGTTAAGCTCGATATCTACAACATACTCGGAGAGAGGGTCCGGACACTCGTGAACAGGCTTTGTGAAGCAGGGCTTCATTCGATTGTATGGGATGGTCTGGACGATGAGGGAAAACAGATCCCGGATGGCATTTATATCTATATTTTGAAAACCAGGAATTATACGGATACGAAAAAGTTCGTTCTTTTAAAGTAATGTCATGATTTCTGGACATGGTGCTATTATGGAAGTAGTGCTTAATAAGGAGAAATCTCATGACGCGAAAATCAATTATTATCACAAAGTATGATAAAAAGCGTTTAAAAAGCCTGATAAATGATGAACTGAATAAAGAGATCAGCCGGGCTAAAGTAGTGGATCCGAAGGACATCCCGAATGATGTGATCACAATGAATTCGAAGTTTAAACTCAAGGATCTGGATTCCGGCGAGGAAACGGTCTATTCACTGGTTTTTCCAGAACACGCGGATATTTATCAAAATAAAATATCCATATATGCTCCCATGGGAATGGCATTGATAGGTTATAAAGCGGGTGATATCATCGAATGGCCTGTGCCAGGAGGAGTGCTTCGAATACAAGTTTTAGAAATACTCTATCAGCCGGAAGCTTCCGGTGATTATCATCTGTAATATTTCTATTTTCAAATCATTTTATAGGATCGTCCATGTGAACGATAAGAAGGGTCAATTTGCAAACATCTCTGTACTCCAGCATTGAAGAAAGATGGTATTAAACTATAGAGAGATGGAAAACGGTGTGTCAATCGGAGACTGCGGGCACGGGAATATCCGATTTCTATATTCTGTAAGTAGAACGGGCATACCTTTAGTGAGCCTCCTGCCAGGGAAAGCGAAACGAGGATAGTAAAATAGAGATATAAAAATAACTGTTTTAAATCCCTGTTTTCAATCAGATTCCTTGAATATTCTCTATTGCCTGTCGCGGATGTTTATTACGGACAAAATATTTGAAAATAAAAAATTCTACTTTGATTTCATTGATATATTGTTTATATTATATCTATCATATTCATACTGAATCAATGATTAATAAATGACGCACCTCAGTTTTTAAGTAAATTACTATTTATATAATTGTTGATTTTAGTAAATCACAGTCATCTTAACTAAGTGGAGCGTTCAGTGAACATTTATGTAGGAAACCTTCCTAACACCGCAACTGAAGATTCTGTCCGTCAGATCTTCGAACAGTACGGCCAAGTGGCCCAGATCAAGATCATCAAGGATAATTATACGAGTGAACCCCGTGGATTTGGATTTGTTGAGATGCCCTCCAAGGATGAAGCTACGGCTGCAATTGAAGGAGCAAACGGAGCTGAGCTGGGAGGCAAAAAACTGATTGTCAACGAGGCCAAACCCCGCCAGGATCACTCCAAAGGCAGAAGAGGAGGCGGTGGCGGTTTTGAAGGGAGACGATCCCGTTCGTGGTGATCCGTTATCCCTGTCTCTGGAATACAATCCATGCCTTGTATGAACGTACAAGGCATTTTTTTTGATGAGCGCCCGGCAGGGTGCGTGGTCACTCGGGAGTCAAAATCACTCACAGACCCGGTAGAATCCGGTCATTTAAGGGATTGATCTAAAAAAATGCTTGATTCCTAACAAATAGTTCATTATTAAATATAAGGGTTTTTCCCGGACCCCGGTTGCGATTGATATTTATTTTTTCGCCCCGAGGCGGTATCACAATTCTATGGATTGTTGTCATCAGCACGATTCTGGTCAAGAGCGCGCAGGTCTTCTCCGTCAGGGTTTTCCAGTCCGTTCAGAAATGCAGGGTTAAAAGTGACGAGGAGTTCAGGAAGCGGATGGATACGCTCGGTTCCATTGTACGCTATGTTCTCACCATCGGGATTCTGGTCGTTGCAGTGGTTATGATTATGGATGAGCTCGGTATCGAGATCGGTCCCCTACTGGCTGCCTCGGGTGTACTGTGCCTGGCCATCGGCTTCGGCTGTCATCATCAATGCGAGGACCACCACGAGACCCATCAAACAATAGCGGGTGGCGCGCGAATTCAACAGAAGGCTTAAAAAAAATTCGACGAGAAGGGGATCGAGATACCCTTCTCAGGAGGTATTCCATGACGCGAACATCCAGAAACCGGATGGATTTCAGGGTGCCAAAAAAGTTGGTCATCATTCTTGCAGAGCTTCTTCTGGTATTGTTTCACACGGCGGTGAAAGCAGGGGATCTCAAATACCTCATGCGCTTTCCGGACATAAGCGGCAGCACAGTTGTCTTTGTATGCGGTGAGGATATATGGACCGCACCGGCCGCAGGCGGGGGGGCGACCCGGATCACCATTCATGCCGGCGGGGAACAGTACCCCAAATTCTCTCCGGACGGGAGCCTGATCGCGTTCACAGGGGAGTATGATGGCAACGCGGATGTGTATGTGATGAACCGGCACGGTGGTAATATCCGCAGGGTTACCTTTCATCCCGGATACGACCAGGTCGTTGGCTGGCACGCGGGTAAGAACAAGATCCTCTTCAATTCCCAGAGGAACAGCTTCAGCCGTTTCAGCAGGCTCTATCTTATTTCACCGGACGGTACGGGTATGGAAGAGCTGATACTCAACGAAGCGGTTCAGGGCAGTTTTTCGCCTGACGGAAAACAGATCGCATACAATAAAGTTGCCCGCGAGAACAGGACGTGGAAGAGGTATAAGGGCGGACTCGCACAGGATGTGCATGTCTACGATTTCGAGAAGAACACCGACAGGCGGCTGACCACATTCGACGGCACCGACCGGATTCCCATGTGGTACGGGGATAAAATATATTTCAGCTCGGACAGGGACCGGGTTTTGAACATTTATTCCATTGATCCGGTTACCGGATCGACCGAGCAGCTTACCCGCCATACGGATGTCCGGCGTCCAAGCCTTGGAGACGGGAAGATCGTATACGAGCTGGGAGGTGAGATCTGGGTTCTGGATATCAAAACGAAAACTACAGCTTTGATTCCCATAGAAATCCATACGGACGCACCTGAAGTACGTCCGGGTTTCAAAAAGGTGGATGAATTTATCACAGGGATCGATTGTTCCCCGGGCGGCGAGCGTGCCCTGATCGTGGCCAGAGGCGAGATTTTCACGGTACCAAAAGAGGACGGCCCCACCCGGAACCTCACTGTGAACCCTGGAACGAGGGAAAAGGACGCTGCCTGGTCACCGGACGGAAAAACCATAGCCTATTTCTCTGACAGGAACGGCGAATACGACCTCTATCTCTCGGATCCAAAAGCTGAAAAACCGCCCAGACAGCTGGCGCAGTTCAGGGACGGGTACAGGCATACGCTGAGATGGTCCCCGGACGGCAAGAAGATCGCCTTCGCGGATCAGACTCTCTCTCTTTATATTATTGATGTGGCCACGGGAAAGCTCATCAAGGCGGACAAAGCCCTGTACGAGAATGTGGACATTTCACTG
>CAYXFJ010000246.1:0-306 GCA_964464265.1 uncultured bacterium | reverse complement strand
ATTGCATGGTCGCCGGACAGCCGGTATATTGCCTATTCGAAAATGGATGAGGATCTGGTGACCAAAGTATACATCTACGCTCTTGAGACAGGAAAAATCCATCAGGTGAGCGAGGGGCTCTTCAACGATTTTCATCCTGTGTTCTCCAGGGACGGGAAGCATCTCTTTTTCGTTTCCCTCAGGCACTTCGATCCTACTTTCTGCGATTTCGAGTGGGAAATGGTGTACAAGAAAGCCTCAGGAATTTTCTGTGTCGCTCTGACCGGAGATGCGGGTTCGCTTTTCCCGTTTGAAAGCGGTGATCCT
>CAYXFJ010000245.1:2675-4560 GCA_964464265.1 uncultured bacterium | reverse complement strand
CATCCGGTATCCGTTGACGAACATCGGCCATCTTCTCATCGAGTTCTTCAGGGGAGATCAGGTCGCTTTTACTCAGGAGCACCAGCGGGTCGATGCGGCCTTCACGGGCCATGACCAGATACCGTTCCAGCCGGTTCATGTTGAAATTGGTATCCAGAGACTGCATGATCAGGGCTGTATCGATATTAGCCGCGATCAGCTGGAAATCGATCCTTTTGCCCGCCGTTTTTCGTTTTAAAACCGACCTTCTCGGAAAAATATCATGGATGACGGCAAAGGTATCTTCATTGAAGAATTGTGCGTATACCCAGTCCCCCACCACAGGCAAATCCGGAGCTTCAACTGCATTGAACAGCATCTTTCCCGTGGGTTCCGCAAAGATTTCTCCTGTTCCGTTCGTAATAAGGAAACTATTTTTATCCACTGCTGCCACGCGGGCGATCTTTAATTCCTTTGACTTCAACGGATCGGTTTTTTCCTGAAACCAGCCGTCGAAGCCCAGATCCTCGATTTTCAATGTCGCTGCTTTCATTTTTTTTAACCACCCGGTCCATTCGGGTATTCAGGACTGTCCCCGCCCTCCCAATACTGTTCCCCGGTCTGAACGAGCTCCCTGACGGTTTGCCTGCCATATTTATACTCTTCGATCGCCATGGCAAGCACACCCGCAATCAGATTTCGGGGAATGCACCCGGAGGCTGTCGGAAAAATTCTTCCAATTATGTGTGAAACGTGCTCTGCTTTGCCGTAACAAGTACATCCTCAATGTCGTATTATAGAGAAAGGATTCTCCAAATCAAAGAATATTTTTATACATGCAGGCATTTTTTTGACTGTAAATCACCTTCAAAGCATATGGACACTTTCGATCCGGAGGCATCTATTATGATACGACCCTCTTATCTTTTCTATTTCCCGGCGGTCTTTTTTCTTTTTATGTCCACCCAAACGGTATCCGCCCAGAAAAACATCGTCGTGGAATCCTGGGAATACCGCACCAATGCAGTCCAGCCTCCGGAAAAGATAATGGACGTCATAGGTCTGAAGGCAGGAATGGTTATCGGGGACATCGGAGCGGGGACGGGACGGATGATCGTCTGGTTTTCAGACAGGGTGGGAGAGGAAGGCCGAGTGCTTGCCAATGATATCGACCAAAGCGCTCTTGAGCATCTCAGGGACCGCTGTGAAGAAGCAGGTATGCAGAACGTCTTCATCATACACGGCAGGGTGGAGGATGTGTGCATGCCCGAAGATACCCTCGATATCGCTTTTATGATCAACGTGTATCATCATCTTAAAAAACCTGTGGAACTTGTCAAAACCATCATCCCTGCTCTAAAACCCGGTGGAATACTGGCCATTGTCGAACACGATCCCGTAAAATCCGGCTATCCCGGGAACGAATCCACTCCCAGAGACAGGATGATCCGGGAACTCGGCCAGGCAGGATTCACGGTCATCCGGACAGAAGATTTCCTGAAGAACGACTACATCTATCTCTGCAAACCGAAAGAAAATGGCTCGTGAATTGACTACCTAAAAATTGTATCTGTTCCCTTTGCACCTTCTATCTCCAGATGGATCTGAAGACCGAAAATGAACTTATCGTAAAATAGTAATTATAAGGGAAAAAAGGCTTGGCATCAATCCGGGCCTTTTTCATATCTATTCCCCATTTTAGAGACTTCTATTCACAGATGTGCACCATCAGCGCTTGTTCCATCGGTTCTGATAAAAAATGTTTGATTTGTTAAATGGAGTTCACTATTTTTAACCATGAGGGTAGTCCTTTCGGAGCAGCAGGAATCATTAAAGAAGGAAAATACCTCACAATCCGTCTCCTGTTCTCCGGAAGTATCACCGGTTCTGCTGGAACACATGCCCT